>CALFYN010001077.1 GCA_937952345.1 uncultured Acidobacteriota bacterium | reverse complement strand
CCACGCTTACCTCCACGGCCAGCATAGCAAATGCTAGGCGTATTAAGTTGGATATCCACTAGCCGGAGCCGTAGAGCACCTGCAGGCAACGCACCAGCACGTAGGCGAGGCAGACGGATTCGACATACATGATAAAGCGGAGAATCCAGCCGCTCATGAACTCAAAGCGGAGCAGCAGCGCACAAGCCAGGGCGATGTAAACGAGCAGGGTGTTCATGATGTCGTCGAACTTCTGCGTGTAGGCAACGAGGGCGACGTAGTAGATCAGCGGCCAACTGTTTTCCATGCGGATGCGATAACGCATGAACATGGCGGTGGCGGTGAGTACCATCAACAACAGCGTGGTGATGTTGAACGTGTTCGGCTGCATGCGTTCGGCGGTATATGCCTAGAATGACCATAACAGACTGGTATAGCCCGTGTGTGCCCGGTAATTCTGGTATGTGAGGGTGAAAAATCCCTCTCTATAGGCATAGTGTTGATACCCTAGATTCCACCTCAGGCGATTGTGCAGGCGGACGGAAAGGCGGGCCTGCGGGGACTGGAAGGACAAGGGGAATGTCTGCGCGAGATAGAAGGCGTCGGTATTGACGAGCGAGGTGGAGCGTCCATCGCCGGTGTCCTTGGTGAGAGAGTAGCCGAGGTAGAGATCGGCGCGCTTGGCGATAGCGGCGCGGAGGCCGAAGTTGACTGCGTGGAGATTGCTGACGTAGAGCGAGCGGTTGTTATCGACGAGGGTGGATGCGGAGAAATAGGCGATGCCGGTGAGCGTATCGAGGTGCAGCTTGGAATAGCCAGCGTCGAAAGAGAACCAACTGGCCGGGGACCAGCTTGCGTCGTAGGCATATTGGCGCGAGCGCGAACTGTGAGCGAACAGGTTCGCGGTGTTGGTGTTGTAGAGGGTACGGGTGAGCGCCGAGAGCTGGAGTGATTTGAGCTTGTACTGTGCGCGGGCATTGAGTGCGTGGTAATTCTTCTCCGAGATGGGGAGGAAGGGGCGGTCCGAACGGCCGACTTCGGCATCGAGCTGAATGGTGAGGGGCTTGACCGGACGCAGGCGCAGGCCGGCGAGCCCGCTGTTGAGACGGTTGTTCTGCTCATAGGAGAAGACATCGAGGAACTCGCCGAAGCGCTGGCCTTCGCGCGAGCGGATGCGGCGGTCGGAGAAATGGTAGCCGCCGTACACGGACACGATGTTGTTGAGGGCTACGGTAGCGTCGGTGAGCGTCTGGATGGCACGTATGCCCAGGAATTGAAAGTTGAATATGGCGTCCTGGGCGTTATTGTTGTTGATTTCGCGATAGGAGCCGGAGCCGTCCATGCGCGTGTTGTGAAACGAGGTGTGATTGGTGATGGTAACGCGCGAGGTGGGAAGGAAGCTGAGGTTGAGGCTGCCGGAAACCACCGGGCGGCTGCCTGCGCCGGCTACGAGCACCTGGCGATTCTGCGATATGCCGAGGCGGTTGGCGCCGGTGGCCAGTTCATCGAAGAGGAAGTCGCGGCGGCCGGAGACGTTCGCATAACGGGCATTGACGCCGAAGCGGCGGCCGTTGCGGATGAGGGCGAGACGCCAGTAGGGGGCGTTGCCACGGTAGGGCTCCGTGCGGCGGAAACTGGTGAGCGCCGTGTTGTCTGTGGGATTGTTTCCGGCGAGCGCGGAGGCGTTGATGGGGCTGTCTTCCTCATAACGATCCCATCCGCGGAGGATGTTGAGACGGAACCCCATCAGTGTGGCTTCGCCGCCGAAGCGGTATTCCGTGCGGCGGCGGTCGATATTGAGAAACAGCGGGAATTCGTCGCCGCGGGAATCGAAGAGCTGGGTGGTGATGAGTCCGGGCCCGGTCTGCGAATTGCGGGTGTAGCCGCCGAACAGCTTGAAGTTCGACTGGGGGAAGAGCGTGAAATCGTGATCCTGGAAGCGGCGGCGCGTGTCGAGGAGGTGCTGGCCGAAGGAGACGGTGAGTGCCGGGTTGTAGTATTCGTTCAGCCGCCAGAGCATGTCGTAGCGGTAGAAGCGGTTCTTTTCGATGCGTAGGGCAGCGGATTGATAGGGGTCGTTGCCAAGCCCCTGAGTGGTGAGCGACAGGTCATCGAAGAGCTTGCCGTGGCCTTCGCGGGAATTGACGCGCAGCTGGCTGCCGAGCAGACGCACACCGTTGCCGAAGTTGACGTCGCTGCGGTATTTGCCGTAGTTGCCGTCGATGGTGCGGAAGCGGTAGCCGGTCTCAAAGGAGTTGAGGATGTTGTAGCCGCCTTTGTTTTCGCCGCGCGGGCTGCCGACTTCTTCGCGCGTGGGAGCGATGGTGGGCTGGGCGAGCAGTGCTGCCGGAAGGAGAATGGTGGTGGCGATTCGCAGCATGGCTTACCTCAGGAACCTCTGGTCGGAATTGGAACCGTGAATGCGGACATGGCATGTCGTGCAGTTCTGATAGCGGGGATTGCGCATGTCGTGTGTTGGGGATTGGAGGGTGATTCCGTCGAGTTGGCGGCCGAAATTGCCGGCGCCGTTGTGGCATTCCAGGCAGGTGGTGAATACGCTGGTGCGGCGCAGCAGCTTGGCGTTGGTGGAGCCGTGCGGGTTGTGACAGGCCTCACAGCCATCGACGCGCACGGCGGCGTGTTCAAAAGCGAAGGGGCCTCGTTTATCGGAGTGGCATTTGAGGCAAGGCTGCTCATTGGCCAATGCGGAGACGACCATGCGCGGACGCTGTCCCATGCGCCAGGTGGGCGCGGGCGTGCCGTGGGGGTTGTGGCAATCCGTGCAGTTCATGAAGCCTTCGTTGACACGGTGCTTGAAGGGCATGGAGAATTGCGTTCGGACATTGGGGTGGCAACTGTAGCAGAGGTCGGTTTGCCGTTTGGCGAGGAGGGATTTTGGGGTAGCAGGCTTGTGAATGGAATGGCAGCTATTGCAGGCAACTTCGCCTTGTGAGTGCGAGGAGCGGTGAATGTCGGCGCGCGAGTAATCCTTTGCGTGACACGAAAGGCAGGTATCGAGGGCCTGGCGTGGGGTGAGCAGAGAAAAAGCTTTGGGAATGGTGGTTTTGCCGCCCTGGGCCTCGATGTGCTGTTTGGCGGGGCCGTGGCAGCCTTCACAGCCGGCGGTTGCGGCAGGTTCCTTGCCAGAGGCGACGCTCTTGTAATGCGGGTTGCGGAAGAAGTCCTGCCACTGCGCGGGATGACAGACCCGGCAAACGGAACTGCCGACGTAGCCGTCCGCGTTGGCTGCGGCGACTGCGTCGGCAAAAGGCTTAGGCAGCGTTTTCGGAGGCGTTTGGGCGGCAAACGCCCAGCAACCTGCAAAGCAGATCCAAAGAAATTTCAAGATTGTCAACTCCCACCCAAACGTTCACTTACTAAAACTATAGACGATGCGCGGGAGTTGCGCCGGGTTTCGTTAGAAAGTATACGAGATACCCACCATGGGTGTGAAATTGTGCAGCCAGCCGGAGATTGAGGCTCCGCGGTTGGGTGTGATGAGTTTGGTTGGGGCGGGGGAGATGTTGTCCTTCACCTCGACACGGACCACGGATTTTTCGCCGACCTGGATCTTCACACCGAAGCCGAGGACGGCCATGGGAGTGGTGTCGGTGGATTTGGTGAGCAGCGCGAATTCGGAGAGGGGCTGGGTAACCGATTCGGTGCCGGTGCCGCGATAGTGTTTGATGCCCGCACCGAAGGAGATGTAGGGCCGGGTTTTAGAGCCGCTGGGGCTGAGATGGAGCAGAAAATCGTAGTGAATCAGGTGCGCCTGCGCACCGAAGTCCGCCTTGCCACCGCTGCCATCGAGCCTGGCATCGTTGCGTTGGAAGGTGTAACGGATTTCGCCACCCCAATAACGGCCCATGTCCTGCCCCAGCACGAAGCCAGCGGCGAAACCAGGGGCGAAGGAGGCCTGGGCAGAGGAATTGCCGCGTTCGACGTCGGTCTTGGTGTAGAAGGAGCCTCCTCCCACGGCACCGATTTCCCACTTCTGTGCAAAGGCGCCAGCCGGCAGGAGTGCGGCGACAGACACAAGAATCACACTGAGCGTTTTCATTTCCTTGATCTTTTCGAGAACTCGCGCCCTGCCAGTTCCTGGGGCGGCGATGCTATTTGAGGCTGCATGCGTAGGTGGGGCGCTGGTTTGACCGCGCCCCACTCTGGCGCATGAATTAGTCGACCACGCGAACGGCGAGCGATGTCGTGCTCGATCCTTGACTCACCGTCAGGGTCTGATCGAGCCCGATGGGAGTATGGAAAGGTACCCGCGCATTGATCTGGTAGACTCCGATGGTGTTGGGGACGAGACCGGCGAATTCTACCGGCAGTTCCGCGCCGCCGATGTTGACGGTGGGAGGAACGAGCACCGATGCCAACGGATCACTGGGAGCGGGAACGCCGGCTTCGACGGAAGGCGACGTTCGGCCGAGACCGGTGAGGTAGATGGTGATGGTGTCACCGCGGTGTACGGGGTTTGTGTCGGTTACAAGCAGGCCGTTGCCAGCCCGGTAGACCGCGGGAAGATCGCGCTGCGTTCCAGCCGTGCCGTTGCGGAACACACCAGGCGCCCCAGGCAGAATGGTGAGGTTGAAGTTATCGCTGACACCGCCCGGGGTGCGCAGAACCATTTGCACGCTGCCATCCACTTGGAAGGGCAGTTGTCCGTTGATCTGCGACGGGGAGACGAAGATGACCGGCACCGGAACGCCGTTAACGGTGAGGCAGCTTTCGCCAAGGGCGGTCGGCGCGGGCATCTGCTGTGTGGCCTGGTTGATCGGGCTGAGGTCAGCGCCGAAGATGGAAACGAGACTGCCCGGGGCGACGGCAGATGTGCTGTCACCGGAATTCACCACGCGCTCGATGCGCGGGATGGCGGTGGCGGCGTCAAAGTTCCAGGGCAGGATCGTAACGCCGGAAGTGGTCAAGGTAACCAGGGCGTTGCGGCTGTACATGGGTTGGACAGTGCGCGTGAAGATGGACACCCAGCGGTCGTTACCAGTGGTGGTAGTTGGAGTTGTCGTGGAACTGGTGGCCGCGGCAAGCAGTGGCGCTTCGATCATGCGCGTGCCACGCAGGAGTTGACTGCCGGAGAAGGCTACGCGCTGGATGATGCCGGGACTGGCGGAATCGGGCGCTACCGTGCGAAAACCGCCCTGGTCAAGGAACGCGAATCCGGAACTGCGGCCTGAATTCGTTTCAAAGGTGCCAACCGAAACGAGCGAGGCGTTCAACAATTGGTTTCCCACAACATACTGGTCGAAGCTGGAGGCCGCATAGGCGCCATTCAACGAGGGAAAGTCCTTGCGGCTGATGGTGAAGGTATCTGCGTTGGCATCGTAGAGCAGCACGCCGCCAGTGGCTTGCACACCGAGGATGGTTCGCCCGTTTGGTGACGCCACGAGTACAGTGTTGATGTCGATCTTGTTTTCGTAGACGCCGAGAGTGGGCAGTGCAAATGCTACGCGGCTTGGCAAATCAATGCGGGAGATTTTGTGTTCCGGGCCGGCCACACGACTGGCGGCGAGAATGGCCTTGCCACTGGCGGCGATGGAGCGGGGATAGTGGCCCGCAGGCATCCGGATCGGAATGGACTCTTCCAGTGTCTCGAGATCGTAGACCCGGATAAGATGTGCAGCGTCGCTGCCAACCAGCAACCAGCGGCGATCGAAGGTGATGGCCATTTGCGTGGGAACATTTGCCGTACGGAGCGTGGCAATCTGCGTTTGCGTGGAGGCATCGAAGACGAGAACCTGGTTGGTGTCTTGCCGCAGGACATAGAAGCGGTCGCGCACCGGATCGGCCAGAAGATCCACCAGTTGCCCAGGAATATTGATCGTGGTTCCACGTTGGTCTGGCTCACGGTTGTTGATGAGCAAACGGACCTGTTTGATGACGTTCGCCGCCCGTGCGGAACTGATTGTGAGCAGACCCGTCACCGTACCCTTTTGGTTCTGGAAGGCGTTAGGATCGACGTTCACTCGGACGGTAGCCGGAGTGACACCCTGGGAGGGAGTAATCGTCACGCCAGCGATGTTGACACTGATGGAGTAGTCCGTATTGGCCCCGCTCGGATCTAGCAGGGTCAGTTCCTGGGAGGATACGCGGCGGTCGCAGAAGTTGCCGCGGAAGACAAGGTCTTCCCTGCTTGCGATCACCCGCGGGGCACTGATCGTGTCTCCGAGCGGAACAATCAGAATCCCGCTGTCGGAGACTCCGTACATGCGGGAGGCATCGGAGTTGACGATGCTCTTACCGGCGAAGTTCTCGGGAACCAAGAGGCGCTCGCGAACGGCGAGGTTGTCCGCGTCGAGGACAAGAAGGTTTGCCGGCGGCTTCTGTTGCTGGTTCTGCGTGTTTTGGTTCGACTCGACGTATTGTGCGTAGATGCGGCCGCGGACATGGTCGAAGACATGGGTACCGACGTTGAACGATCCGTCGGCGTTAGGCAATTGGCTGTAGCCGACGTCGAGGTTCCGGTCCATCATGGCCCATCCCGTCATACGAAGGGATCCGTCGTAATTGGAACTTACGGCTCGGGGGCCTGGGGGAGGAGACCAAGTCCAGAACACGGCGTTGATCCGTTTCGAGGTAACGTCGTAGACGAACTCGAGGGTCTGGCCGCCGCTGCCGGCGCCACCCGACCCACCGGACACGGCAGCCGAGCCATGGACAAACAGCCCGTCCCCGCTAGTGGCCATGGAGGCTCCGACGATATTGGACGGAAAGTTCTCAAGAGGCTGCGGCAACGCCTTTGTCGTGACGCCACTGATGCTTCCGAGATTCGCCGCGTTCCCGCTAACGGGGTCGAAGAGTAGAAATTCGGTGGTCGTAACGATCAAAGCTTTGTTATCCAGACCGAAAGCCACGCCGAGCGGCGCACTTCCGAGCGAGAAACTGCTTCTGCTGTTGGCGGAAAGGTCGATTACGGTCACGCCGTTGCTGGGGCTGGCGGGAGCAGTGACGTTACCGTAGTGGGTAACCACAAGGTAGCGTCCATCGACGCTCAAGGCCAGCGAAGACGGTTGCGCCGCTACGTTAATCGACGACTGGACGTTGCCCTCGGCCGCGTTCAGAACGTCCACCCGGTTTGCCGTGAAGTTGGCGACATAGAGGACTCCGCGCGCCTCGTCCAAAGCCAGATCCGAAGCGTGACCTCCGATGGCGACAACTCTGCCCACCGTGCCCGCGACGACGGCTTGGGGCGCCGTCAATAGGAGACATGCCACCCCCGCCAAGGCCAGCCTGTTGCGGCTTGCCTGGAAAGCCCTCCATCGAAAGATGCTCTTTTTCATAAGCTTCACTCCGCTCATCGAAAATCCAACCTGTGTTGCAGCCAGCCAATGCGCTGGCGAAATTCCCAACTCTCCCAAACCAACCGAACCGGACTAATGCGGGGAACGTGGCGCGCAGAGCCCACGGCTGCCCATTTTTGCGACAGGGTGTGCCGCGAGCTCCGCGCTTCCTCTCCCGAAACCAGTGTTGTCGCTCGAGAAGCGCCGGTGACGTGTTTGCTTATTCCACGTTCTTCTTGCGGCGCATCACGATCAGTCCCAGAAACAGAGCCGCCAGGACCGCACAAACGATGCGAATCATAGAGTTATCCATCGCCATTCTCCTTTCCCACTACTCATTTCCCACTACTCAATCGCCGGTCGCTTCAGCATTGCGTCGCATCCGGCGTTCCTGCAAAACCTTTCAAATGCTGTTCATCATCGGGAGCAACTCGCGGATGATTTTCATCACAACGGGACCCACGGTCACAATGAACAACGACGGCAAAATACAGAAGAAGATCGGAAACACAAGTTTGACGCCGAGTTTTGCGGCCTTTTCTTCGGCAATTTGCCGGGCCTGCACGCGCATGTAGTCAGCATGTGCACGCAGCGATTGTGCAACGCCGGTGCCGAAGCGGTCGGCTTGGATTAGAACCGCGACGAGCTTTTTCAGATCTTCCACACCTGCCCGTTCCGCCATGTTGCGGAGGGCTTCGGCGCGCCGCTTGCCAGCTTTCAATTCGAGGTTGACCAATGCGTATTCCTCGCTGATTTCCGGGTGCGCATGGTCGAGTTCTTTTGCCACCTGCAGAATAGCCTGGTCCAGTCCGAGTCCGGATTCGACGCAAACCACCATCAGATCCAGAGCGTTCGGAAGAGCGCGTTTGATCAACTTCTGGCGCTTGCGGGCTCGCAAGTTGACATACTCGTTCGGACCAAAGAAGCCGAGACCGGCAGCGGCGGCCACAG
Source organism: uncultured Acidobacteriota bacterium (assembly GCA_937952345.1). Lineage (GTDB taxonomy): Bacteria > Acidobacteriota > Terriglobia > Bryobacterales > Bryobacteraceae > CADEFT01. Next base: position 6,506 of record CALFYN010001077.1, on the reverse strand, counting down.
CCATGAACTTGTTCCCGGGGTCGGTGTCGGCGCCGAGAATGAAGATGCCCATGACCACCGGCAGGATGACCGCAAAAGCAGCCTTCGCCCCGTATAGTACTGTGAGTGCACTTGAGTCGCGGTATCCGGCGCGGATCAAGCGACGTTGCATGATGGTGACGTCTTTGGGCGACTGCGGAACGCTCTTGCCAAGTTTCTCCATCACCTCGCGAAGGGCCAGGCTAGGATGGGCTGGACTCTCGTCGCCCGAAACCACGCCGGCACCCGCCACGCGTTCGATCGCTTCTTTGGGGCGGACCCAGACTTTGAGACCGAGCATGCTGATGCCGATGGCAACGGCGAGAAAGATGAGAAAACTAAGTAAGAATGCCATAACCGCTAGACCTCAATGGTGACGATCTTCTTGATGATTCCGTAGCCTATTAACTGCATTCCAATCCCGGCGCCGGCCATCAGGTGCCCGACCTCATCGTTCATGAAGAAGTTGGCGTACTCGGGGTTGACATAAAAGAGGATGGTGGCTACGGCGGCAGGGATGGCGCTTAGCGCCATGCCCGTCATCTTTCCGTGGGCGCTGACGGCTTTGATTTTGCCGCGCAGCTTGAACCGCTCTCGGATGACGTAGGCCAGCTTGTCGAGGATTTCGGCCAAGTTGCCGCCGGTTCGCTTCTGCAACATGACGGCGGAAACGAAGAAATGCACGTCGAGCGAGGGCACGCGCTTGGCGAGTTTCTGGAGCGCGGTCTCGAGCGGCAGGCCAAGGTTGTGCTCCTCGAAGGTTCGCTTAAACTCCCCGGCCAGAGGTTCCTGGAATTCACGATGGATCATTTCGAGAGAAACGGAGAAGGCGTGCCCAGCGCGCATGGAACGGGCGACAAATTCCAGACTCTCCGGAAACTGTTCCTCAAACTTGAACAGACGTGTCGCACGTTTGCGATATACGTAGACGAACGGAGCGCAGGCGGCAATGGCGCCGACAATGAGCGCCACACTGCGGAAGTCGGCAATGGACCACACCAGCAGATAGGTTCCGAGGAAACAAGCCATGCAAGCGTGAATCAGGCGCGTCACCTGCCAGCGCAGACCTGCCTGCTCGAGCACCTCAATCAGCTTGTCGTGCACTTTGTACTTGTGGAGCAGACGCATGGTCACTTTGCTTGTGACCTTTGGATCCAGGTGGATCAGGGACGGAGCGGCTGAAGAACTTTCCTTTTTCTTCTTGGTGTTTTTGGGGGTTCCGGCCAGGCGTTGGCGGATACGGTCCATGTCCGCGTTCTTGAACGCGCCTGTGACCAGGAACCAGATCGCAACCGAAGAAACCCAGATGACCAGAAGGATGGTGATGAATGTCATCGCACTACACCTCCGCCACTTCATCGAACAGATCCGGACGCAATCGGATACCAGCGGCGAGCAACTTCTCGTAGAATTTGGGGCGGATGCCGGTTGCGGCAAACCGGCCGACTACCTTGCCTTCAGGAGTCAGTCCGCGTTTCTCGAATACGAAGATGTCCTGCAGCGTCACCACTTCGCCTTCCATGCCTGTCACCTCAGTGATATTGGTGACGCGCCTGGAACCGTCGGAAAAGCGCGAAGCCTGCACGAACACATGCACCGCACTGGCGATTTGTTGGCGAATGGAGACGAGTTGCATGTTGGAGTTCGCCATGGACACCATTACCTCCAGACGAGAGACGGCGTCGCGCGGCGAATTGGCGTGAATTGTCGTTAGTGAGCCGTCGTGACCGGTGTTCATGGCCTGGAGCATATCGAGCGCTTCGGTGCCGCGGACTTCGCCGACCACAATGCGATCGGGGCGCATACGCAGGCTGTTCACGAGCAACTCGCGCTGGCGGACCGCACCCTGGCCTTCCAGGTTCGGCGGCCTGGTTTCGAGGCGGGCCACGTGCGGCTGTTTGAGCTGCAGTTCCGCTGCGTCTTCGATGGTGACGATACGTTCCTTGGGACTGATGAAGAAGCTGAGGGCGTTGAGGAGCGTAGTTTTGCCAGCGCCGGTTCCTCCTGCGATGACAACATTCATGCGCGCCTTCACGGCCGCCTCGAGCAATTCCATCATGCCCGGCGTCATGGCTTTCTTGTCCACCAGATCGGCGGGCATCAGCTTGTCCGTGGAAAAGCGGCGGATCGACATGAGCGGCCCATCGACGGCAAGCGGGGAAATCACTGCGTTGACGCGCGATCCGTCAGCGAGCCGGGCGTCGACCATGGGCGTCGACTCGTCGATGCGGCGGCCTACTTGGGACACGATCTTGTCGATAATGCGCAGCAGGTGCGCGTCGTCACGGAAGGTCACGCTGGTCAGTTCGAGGAGACCTTTGCGCTCGATGTAGACCTGTTTGTGAGTGTTGACGAGAATGTCGCTGATCGTGGGATCCTGGAGCAGCGGCTCGAGTGGGCCGAGGCCGAAGACTTCGTCGAGCACTTCCTCGCAGATCTGTTGTTTCTCGAGGGAACTGAGCAGAGTCGGCTCATTGTCAATCAATGAGAACAGCGCCTGGCGGACTTCCCCCCGCACCCGCTGGTTGTCGATCGTGGCGAGCGCTTCGAGGTTGATCTTGTCGAGCAGCTTTCTGTGAAGAGTGAATTTCAGTTCCTGGTATTCCGGCTTGAGGGCCGTTTTGGGCCGCCCAGCGTTCTTGAGGAGACGCTGTTCCCAGGTCAATTGCTGCGATCGGTTTTCAGTTGTCGGAAGCATGTTTCTCCACTACCCTCGTCGTCCTACGTCTCGGAGAACACCGGTTTGGCGTTCAACACTCCGCTTAATTTCTTCTTATCGGCAGCCGCAGCTCCGGTGATTTTATGTGCCAGACTTTCGATCGCCTTCCCGAGTTCGCAATCGGCGGCCAGGGGCCGCCCGAGCGTGATCACACGGTGAAGGGAGAAGTAGTCGTTGGGAAAACTAGCATGAACCGGACACTCAAACAGCTTGCCCAAGTCGGTGCCGGCGAGGCCGTCACGCTTGCTGACGCGGTTGACGACGACGTTGTAACGGTCCTTGCCAAAACCGAGCTGGGTCAATTGAGAGATCGCCTTTCGAGTCAGATGTAGGCTGGGCAGTTCGCTCGTGGAGACGAGGAAGGCACGATCCGCATCCGAAACGGCGAGCATGCTGAGACGCTGAAAGATCGCCGGCAGATCGATCACCACCCAGTCATACAGGAAGCGCATGTACTGCAATACCTCCTGCACACGAACCGGGTCGATCTGTTTCAAATATGGGACGTCTGGTGCAGTCAGAATATCGACACCGCCACAGCTCACAGTATGGTTGGCCCACTTGGAGACGTCGAGTTGGTTGTCCGCCAGGACATCCACCAGTGAACTTTTCTGATTCACCTTGAGGAAGAACCCGATGGAGCCTCCGGTGAGATCGAAATCGGCCAGCAGAACGCGACGGCCAGTCGCGCGTTTGAGTGCGAACGCGGTCTGTGTGGCGAGCGTCGAGGCACCTGAACCTGGTTTGCAGCTCGAAAAGACAGTGATCTTCCCGGCATCCGGTTCAGCGTTCGTGTCCGGTTGTTTCAGTTTCCGCAGCCGTGCAACCGCTTCCTGCTGGATGGCCAAGTCAAATGGTGCGTACAGGAATTCACAGGCACCTTGGCGAACCGATCGCAGAATCACTTCTGAATCGTTTTGAGTGTGCAGACCCACTACATGAACGGGGGGCCTGAGCGAAGAGAGATGGCGAATAAGTTCGCTCGCTTCTTCGAAATTCGTGGCCAGATCGATCAAGGCGACTTCCGGCTGCAGTTGCCGGAGGCGGATCTCGAGAGTCTGCAGAGTGGGGTAACTCCGCAGGTCACCGAGGATCTGGAAGCCATGGAGACGAGGAACGGTGGAGAGAAACTGTTCGGCCAGTTCGCGATTCGGCGCAATGAGAATCGCGTTCAGCTCGGTTTCTCTACCTGGTCTTCGCAGCATGGCCGTTTTCTCCCGGTTTCGTTCCTAGCTATTTCTTGCGCGGAGCAGCAGCCTTCGACATGGCACCCGGCGTATTCGGAGTTGTTTCCGGCAGGAACTCCCGCGGGAAGGCCGGCGTAGGCTTCGGGTCTGTGCGCTGCAGCGGCATGGTAATCTCCGGGGTGACCATGACGACGAGTTCGGTCTTGGTCTTGTTCTCGGTGCGGCTCTTGAATAGTGCGCCGAGAATCGGGATGCTGGCGAGACCCGGAATCCGGCTCATCGTGTCGTTCACGCGGTCGTCGATCAGTCCGCCAATGACGAAACTCTGGCCTTCGCCAAGCTCGATGTCTGTTTCCATCTTGCGGGTGGAAAGGGCCGGAATCGTGAAGCCGTTGAAGGTCACGGCATTGGCCAGATCAATGGTGGATACTTCCGGACGCACGTGCATCTTGATGGTCTTATGCGAGGTAATGTTGGGATTGAAGTTCAGGCGGATACCGAATTCACGGAACATGATGGTGACCGCGCCAGCGTTGCCACCGCCTTGCAGAACGGGAACCGGGAACTCACCGCCGACATGGAAGCTCGCCTCCTTGCCGTTGGTTGTCACCAGATTGGGCTCGGCCAGAATCTGTAGTACCCCTTCGGTCTGCAGGGCCTTCACAAATGCGCCCAAGTTGAGGTCTGGCCGGAACATGAAGATGTTGAGGGCATCGGAAATCGTGAAGTTCGAGGCGAACCCTTCATTCCTTCCCGGAATGGAAGAGCGCAGGTCCGTGACGTTCGGCGCGGAAAACTGCTGCGTGGAGGTGCGGCCAATTGTATTGAGCGCGCCCGAGGACAGGATATTTACACCAAAGGACTGGATACGGTTGCGGTTGAGTTCGGCGAACTTGACCCGCAGCACGATCTGCTTTTCCACCGGGAGTGCGGCGACTTGAATGTTGTTGACGATGCTCTTGGCGAGCGGCGTGGCCAGCACAGCGGCGCGGTCGGCGACTGTCTGAGAGCTGACTTTGCCAGTCAGCGATAGGGAGTCTCGAGCCGCGATGATGTGGATCTCCTCATTGGGAAATGTTTCTTTGAGGAGCCTGCGAATCGGCTCGAGGTTTGGCTCCACGTTGACGTTATAAAAAGACCGCTGCCCGGATTTGGACCAGACAACGACCGTGGCCGCGCCGAGCCCTTTCCCATGGAGCAGGATCTCCCGGGTCGTAGCCGGGACAGCGTCAACGACGTCGGGGCTCGAAGTGGAAATTCGCGAGATGTCCTCGGGGTAGTCGATGACCACGCTCTTGCCGAGAGCCACCTTGATATCGTCGGCCGATTGCGAAAAGCCGATGCCTGTCACGAGGAGGCTGAGAGCAGCCGCAAGGGTCAGGCTGGACCGGAGATGAGAAGTTGCCTTCATAGCAGATATTCCCCGCACATGAAAAAGTTCAGGACGTAAGCTAGTTATTCTTCAGGTTGGAAACGGTTTCCACCGACTTCTGATTGCCGCGGATGACGACGATCTGGTCGACTGGCGGTGCAGGCGGCGGCGGAGGAGGCGCAGGAGCGGCCTGAGCGACCACAACCGGCCGCGGACGTGGCCGCGGAGTTGCGGCTACCGGCTGCTGTTTCGGTACGACGCGATAGACTTCAGCCAACTGGCTCCCGTTGGTGGGCTCGATGGTTTGATCGGTCCCGGTGCGCAGGGCAAGTTGAATGCGCCCCTCGTTACTTGCCAGCGTCAGCAATTCGGCCTGATCCGGCGTGACCAGAAGCGTCACGTTGGGTGCGTTGATCGCTTGGCCGCGCGCGTCGGGTTGGATCGTGGTTCCCGCAGTAAGCACAAGGAGGTTTTGGAGGACAGTGACGGTCTTGGTGTTGTTGTCCTGGGTGCCAGGCGGGCGCCCCGTAACAAGGATGTCCACCCGCATCCCGGGCATGACGAAACCAGCGACGCTGACAACATCGTTGACGCGCACGGTGACGGCGCGCATACCGACAGGGATGATGGGAGCGATGCCGAGTCCGCTGCCACGAGCGGCCAACCGTCCTTCGAGCAAGGGCTCATCGAGCAGAATGTTGCTGACCACCGGCCGGTCGATTACTTCTTCGACCTTTGTGAAGCCCATCTTCGGGAACTGCTCATTGGATACCTTGATCACCTTCACGTCAGTCGGCTTGACGGTAATTCCGACGGAGAGGGGCTTGGCGGCCACCACGAGATCTTTCATCTCGCCCTGCTCGGGTTTCTTGGATGCACCGGCGCGCGCCGTCATCTGGTAAAAGAGACTGGAGACCACCAGCGCGAACAACAGGCTGACTCCGAGAACTGTTAAAAACCTGCGATCCATAAAGTCACCTTCCTAAGCCTTCTGTGCTTTGATCGTCACTTGCTGGAACTTTCTTTAGCGGGGTACCAGAGAAAGCCATACTCCGGCCGTGATTGCGGGAGCGTAGGGTATGGCCACCGGGCTACCCTTTCCGTCTTTGCTGAGCCGGCGGCGCGCGGCGCCGACGGCGATCGCCAGGACGGCCAGCACCGCCCCGATAATGGCGGTCCAGATGGCCGCCTCGATCAGCCGGCTGACACC
>CALFYN010001076.1 GCA_937952345.1 uncultured Acidobacteriota bacterium | reverse complement strand
CCATCGAAGTCTGCCGCCGCGCCGAAGCCCGCTATCGCCGCGACTATGACCGCGCTCTCAAAACCCTGCGCCAGCATCGCCAGGAAAAATTAAGAAACGAACCCAAGATCGAGCAGCCCGAACCACCCCAGCCCACCGAAAATGTAAGGAACGAACCCAACGTAGCCCCGCAACCGGAGCCCCCCGCGCCCCGGTTTCGCCCGAAATTCCCAATCTCCCGCGAAGACTACGAAAAAATAGTCGCCGAAATCTCAGCGGCTGAGAAGAAAAATAAGGGCTGATGGAAAAAAGAGACAAAATCGGCGTTCATCGGCGTGCATCGGCGGCCCAAACCAGGCCACCATTCAAGGCCGGGCCCGCGGTGTCGCCGTTCCCTGCGTCATCCCCATCGCCCATTTCACGGCTTCCAGCCACATCTTCTGCACGTCCGGCCGGTCCCAGGCGTCCTCCCGGTGCCCCAGCGTGCTGTAGAACACCCGGCCCTTGCCGTAGTCGCGCACCCACGTCACCGCGAAGTCCTTGTCCTTCCGGTTCACGTTCTTTCGAGCGAGGTCAATCTTGTTCTCGTCCAGCCGCATCAGCACACGGACGCGGTCCCGCGAGAACTCCTTGATCTGGTAAATCTCATCATGAATCGTAAACGCAGAGGGAAAATGCTTCGTCGCCGGAAACTCGCGGTCCTCCACAATCACCGGAGCTTGAAATTGATTCCACGGATGATGGTCGAAATAGCCGCCGATCATCTCCCCATACTCCGGCCATTTGTACAAGGTGTCCGTCGCGCTATGCGCCCCCAGAAAGCCATTCCCGTCTTCGCGCACAAAGCGCAGCAGGTCGGCTTTCTGCTCATCCGTCATATCGATTTCGCCCGTCGTATAGAACAGCACCGCGTCGAAGTAATCGAGGTTCTTCGCATTGCCCGTCAGCTTGCGCTTCGTCAGCAACTCGGTGTCGGTCTTGATGTAGGTGTCCCACAACCCTGATTCCTGGCCGATCTTCCAGATCGTCGCCAGACCGTGCGACACCGCATCGTGATGAAAGCCCTTGCACGCCCCAATCGCCAGCAGCTTTTTCTTCTTCGGAGCAGGCTGCTGCGCGGGAGCCGGAATCCACATCGCCGCCGCGATCACGGCCGGCAGAATCATATATCGAATTCGCATAAAAGGAGAACCTTTACCAATGATACTTGGCCTGAAGGAAATGCACGCGTTCGCCCGCGACCCGATACACCAGCCGGTGCTGCAACGTGATGCGCCGCGATAGGCATCCTTCCAGTACGCCCTTCAGCGCCGTGGGCCGTCCTGCTCCCGCCGCCGGATCGCGCAGCGTCTCCTCGATCAAAGCGATGATGCGCTCCGCGATCGCCGCATCCGCCTTCGCCCACTCCAGCATGTCTTCGCGGAATTCGGAATGGAACACCGGCTCACGCAAGGCCGGCCTCCTTCCGCAATTCCTCCACCGGCTTCGATTTGCCCTTGTCCTGATTGGCCCGCCGCAGCCCCTTCAACAGCCGCTTGGCGTTCTTCGGCGCGCGCAGCAGATGGGCCGATTCGATCAGCCCTTCGAGTTCGCGCGCGTCAATCAGCGCGACATCGTGGCCCTCCTTGCGCCGCACCACGATGATCTCCTGTTCGCCGGTCACCTGGTCGAGGAAGCGCGCCAGGTGCTCCCTCAGGTTCGTGTACGTCGTTTCCTTGGGCATAAGCTGCTATGCCCTACCTTACCAGAGCACGCGCAGCCCGAACTCTACCTGCCGGCTCAAATTGGCTTGCGCCGAAATCCGCCCGAAGCTCGCGTTGCCCACGGTCGTGTTCGGCCCGCTGAACACCGGATGGTTCCACGCATTGAACGCCGATGTCCGGAACTCCATCTTCACCCGCTCGGCGAAGTTGAAGTACTTGCTCAGCGTGATGTTCACGTTGTCCATTCCCGGACTGCGCACGCTGCCGATGCGCGGCCCCAGGCTGCCCAGCGTGAAGTCCGGCGGGCGCGTGAATACGCTCGTGTTGAAGTAGCGGCCCAGCCGGCTCGCATGCGACCCCGTTGCTCCTTCGGTCGGATCGCCGCTCACGTTCACCCGCGGCGATGTCCCCGCCGGGAACGTTCCGCCCGCAAAGCCATAGGCCAGCGCAAACCCGCCCTGATACGTCTGGAAGGTGGAAAGCTGCCATCCGCCCACAATGTAATCCACCGGCTTCGATACGTTCGCGAGGAAATGCCGCCGCCGCCCCACCGGAATATCGAACACGCCCGCGATCGTCAGCCGCTGCGGCACGTCGATGTCGCTGATCGACCGTTCAATCGAACGGTTGAACGCATCGCGCGTTCCATTCAAGTCCGAAATGTTCTTCGAAGACGTGTACGACACCAGCGCCGAAAGCCCGTGCGCCAGACGCTTCTCCAGCTTGATCTGCAGCGAGTGATACACGCTGTTGCCGTAAGCCGGCGTCGATCGCGACACGCCCGTATATTGCGGGTACGGACGCAGCAGTTGCTCCCGCGCCACGGTCCTGCCTGTCAGCGGTCCGCTGGTCAACACGCCGAAGAACGGATTCTCCACCTGCTGCTTCAACGCCACTCCAAGGCCGAAATCCTGTGGACGCACCTGGTTCAGATTCTCCGTCGTCGAGATCAGACGAATGCCTCGCGAGCCCACATACGCCACCTCAATCAGCATCTGGCTCGGCAACTCCCGCTGCACGTTGAACTGCCAGTTGTGGAACATCGGCGTCCGGTCGGATGGCTCCAGGAAGTTCACGCCTTGTCCCACCAGCGTGGCCAGTCCCAGCGAACTCCCGATCGGTGGCACCAGCCCGCCCGGAAACGGATTGGACAGCCGGTTGAGGAGCGTGATCCCGCCGTCGGTCGACGCAACCCATGGAGTCGTATTGCTGAAGCCGTCGGAAAACACAGACCCGATCACGGGGATGTAGCTCAGCGAGTATCCGCCGCGCAGCACCACCTTCTTCATCGGCGACAGTGCGAAGCCGATACGCGGGGCGATGTTGTTGCGGTCCGGATTGTAGATGCCGCGGTCCAGTCCGTTCACACCCGCATACAGCAGCCCGCCCGTGAGATTCAATCCCGGCGCACGCACCGGCGACTGCGCTCCGAACGCGAATCCGCGCGTCGCTCTGTTATAGCGCTCCGTACGCGGCGACTCGTATTCATAGCGGATGCCCGCGTTGATCGTCAGATTCGGCGTGACGCGCCAGTCGTCCTGCACGTAGCCCGCATAATACACGTTCTGAATCGAGACACCCGTGTTCTCGCTCAAGGAGCCGGAGCCGAAACCGAACAGCAACGACGCCATCGCGAACCCCTGTGTCGGCGCGTTGACGTTGGGCCCGCCCGTCTGGTTCGGAGCGAACGAATAGCTTCCCGACGGAGCCGTGTTGCGGAAGAAGTTCCCGCGCAGCAGCCGCACTTCGCCGCCTACCTTGATCAGATGCTTCGACTGCTGCCGCGACAACGAAGGCTGCAGCGACCACGTATCGCCCGGATCCTTGATCAGCGGGCTTCCGCCCAGCGAAGTGAAGTCCGTCACGCTCACCGTGGGGAACGCCAGCCCCTGAATCAGCCGGTTGTATCCGGAGACGAAACCGAGGCTCGTCGGATCGAATCCGTCCGACCATGGCTTGTTGTCTTCCACGCCGCGCGCATAGCCGAGACGGATATCGAGCGTCGTGCTCGAGTTGATCAGATGGTTGTCGTTGATCGCCAGTCCGAAATGCGGCCGCCTCACGCGATTGCCCTGATTCGCCCCGATGCAATCGCAGGAGCGTGGAAACACCAGCGTTCCCAGCCCCTGGTTCATGCGCACGAACATCTGGTTCTTCGACGAGAAGTAGTGGTCGAACTTGAGCACGATGGAATCGTAGTCGCGCGGCCATTTGTACGAGTACACGAAGTTCTGCACCCATGGCGTCTGCGGCCGCGGGCTCGGCGTATTCGCCGTCGGCCAGCTATTCAGAATGCCTCGGCCCGCCGGGTCCTGCAGCGATGCCGGCACAATCTTGTTGGGCAGCGGATCGCGCACCGGAACGCCGTTCACGTTGCGCCCGGAAAGCGGATTGTAGATCGCTCCCGTGAACTCCGAGAAGTCTCCGTTGCGCATCTTGTCCGTCGGCACGTTCAGGTTGTTCGTCAATCCGTTGCCCTCCCGCGAGCCTTCGAAGTTGAAGAAGAAGAACGTGCGGTTCTTGCCGTTGTACAGCTTCGGCAGCCACACCGGACCGCCCACCGAGAAGCCGTAGGTGTTCGATCCATAGCGCGCCAGCCGCTGTCCGGTCGTGTTGTTGAAGAACGAATTGGCGTCGAGCGCCGCGTTGCGCAGATACTCGTACGCCGCACCGTGCACCTCGTTCGTGCCCGACTTGATGACGATGTTCATGAAGCTGCCGCCCGACCGTCCATACTCGGCCGGCAGTGTGCCCGTCTGCAGCTTGAACTCCTGCACGGCATCGGTCGAAGGCACCCACTGCGAGATGTTGACGCCGCGGTTCACGTTGACCGTGTTGGCCACGCCATCCACCGAGATGTCGCCCGACGCCATCGGGGCGCCGTTCGCCGAATACGAAACATTGGTGATGGTATCGTTCGGCCGCGTGTCTTCGCCGTAGCGGTTGTTCACCACGCCCGTGGCCAGCGTGAACATGAACAGGCTCGAGTGGCCTTTCAACGGCAGCGTGTCGATGACTTCGCGCCGCACCACGGACCCCAGCGCCGAAGACTCCGTCTGAATCGTCGACACATCGCCCGTGACCGTGACCGTCTCCGTCGATTGCCCGATCTGCAACTGCACATCGTGGCGGATGTTGTCGCCGAGCGTGATGCCGATGCCGCTGCGTTCATCGCTGCGGAACCCCTGCATGCGTGTGGTCAGTGTGTAGTTGCCGGGAGGCAGGAATTGGAACAGGTAGTGGCCTTCACCATCCGTGGCGCCGCGGCGTTCAATGCCCGTGCCGGTATTGCGCAGCACAACCTCCGCGCCGACGATGTTGGCGTTCGATGGATCGGTGACGGTGCCTTGCAGCGTGCCGCGGAACTCCTGCGCCGGCATGGCCGCAAGGAGAAGGAGAAAGGTCGTGGTGATGCGAAAGATCATGGTGATGACTCACTGGGGGGGCATTATATAAGAAATTTGTCAGCGCAATGGGGTGAGGGTTCCATTGCGCTCCAATTTCATACGAGTGCCGCGCCATTCGATGGTGTTGCCAGTGAGTCCCGCGGCCCAGACCGCGAAGGCGAACACATCCCACAGCGGGATGCATGGAAGGGCCCATGCCAGTTGCGAGCCCAGCAGGCAGCGGGCGGAAGTGAATGCCGTCACCATGCGGATGGCCAGCAGCGCAGCCGCAATCTGCGGTGCGCCACAGAGCGCCGCGAGCAGCGCCCACAAGCCTGCGTGCGTCACGGGCAGCCCGATGTACTCGGCGCGCGAGACGCGGATCGTGCGCGCCCAGCGCACCTGATGCTTCCACATCGCTTTCCACGACACGTAGCGCAAGCCCGTGTCCACCACCAGCCGCGACATGACCGCTCGCTTCGCCTGCCCCTTCGTCAGCCGCCGCGCGAGCTGGTAATCATCGGCCAGGTACTCCGCGATCGACGCGAAGCCGCCTTGTGCTTTCCACTCCGCGGCGCGGAAGCACAGCGTCGATCCGAGTCCGAACTCATTGATGCCCACCAGCGGCGCCACCAGCGTGCTGGGGGCGAAGTCGATGGCGATGCCCAGCGATTCCCACGCCGCGGGGAAGCCCAATGGAATCGGGCGGTAGAGGCAGGTGACCAGCCCCACGTTCGCATCTTCGAGCGGCGCAACAACTCTCCGCAGATACTCCGGCGTGACGAGGATGTCGCCGTCGTTGACCACCCATACCTCGCCCTGTGCGTGGCGCTCGAGTTCCATGAGGTTCGCCGCCTTCGCATTGGGACGCACGTGCGGACTCACATACAGCCGCGCGCCGGGCAATGCTTCCACCGATTCCGCCGCCGGGTCATCGGCGCGGTTCACCCCGTAGAGCACTTCGTGATGAGGATAGTCGATGCGCGTGTGTGAACGGATGGCCGATTCAAAGAAGGGGTCACTGCCGTGAACCGGCTTGAGGACAGAGACGAACGGGAAGCGCGCGATGGGCGGATCACGGCGCAGCATCTGGCGCACCACCGCCGCCAGCGCCACGAGTTGGTAACCCGCCGCCGCCGCGCAGATGGCGTAGAGAAGCCAGATCACAGGGATAAGAGTAGAACGCCCGAGGCCACCAGCGCAGCACCCACCCAGCGCTGCCAGGCCACCGTTTCCTTTAAAACAACTTTGGCCAGGAACGTTTCCAGCACATACGTGCCCGCCGTGGCCGGAACGGCGAAGCTGAGATCGGCGATGCGCAGCAGTTCCAGGAACGCAAAGAATGACACGGCCATGCAGGCGATGGCCAGCAGCAGCAGCTTGCGGCGCAGCACGGCGGCAAACATGCGCCCGAGCGCGGAAGGATGGAAGTCCTTCACTTCGCCCTGGCGCTTCATCTCATACGACTGCAGCAGGTCGCTCGCAACGGTGGCGGTCACCACCAGTCCCACCCAGAGCCACTTCATGAGCGCTCCTTGGCGGAGGGCGCGGTGAGGCCCACCAGCACCATGCCGGCAACAATCAGCGCGGTGCCCGCCCAGCGCTGCGTGGGGATGGTTTCGCCCAGAAACCAGTATCCGGCGAACGCCGACAGCGGGTATCCAAAAGCTGTTACCGGCAACACAAAGCTCAGGTCAGCCCAACTGAGCAGGGCCAGCTTCGATAGCATCCAGACGATCAGCAGCGCCACACCAACGAATACCCACGGGCTCAACAACCCGGCGGGAGACTTCATCCCCAGACTGAGGCAGGTGTTTCCGGCGACATTGCTGACCACTACGATCGCCGTGAACACGGCGGTCTTCCAGAGCAGTCCGCGGCGGTGCATCAGCGTGCCGAAACAGCCGTGGCGGCGCGATGTTCCTCGACGAACTTCTTGCGCTTGGCGCGCAGGGCGAGATACTCGCGGGCCTCCTTGTGCAACCGGCGGCGCTCCTCGCCGTTGAAGATGGCCTTGCGCACGACGCGCCAGATGGCCTTCGGCCGGAAGTAATACTCTCCGTAGAAGCGCTCCACCCAATCGACCAGCTCGGCGCGGTCGAGGTTCTCGTAGCGGATGTTGGGAAGCTGATGGCCCTGCTCGTCGGTCATCGAGTCGATGGTGATCAACCCGTTCTGCTTCACGTAGTCGTAGAACTCGGTGCCCGGGTAGGGATGGGCGATCGAAACCTGGATGGTCTCGGTATCGAGCGATTTGGCGAAGTCGATGGTGCGGCGGATGGACTCGCGCGTATCGCCGGGCAGACCGACGATGAAGTCGCCGTGGATGGTCAGCCCCAGCTTGTGGGCGTTGTCCGTGAAGCGCCGCGCCATGTCGAGATTGGCGCCCTTCTTGATGTTCTTGAGCACCTGCGGATCGCCGGTCTCATAGCCGACGATCATCAGCCGCGCGCCGGCTTCCTTCATCGCCTTGAGCGTGTCGTAGTCCGTGGTGACGCGCGAAGTGCAGGACCAGGTGAAGTTCAGCGGCCCCAGCTTCTCGCAGATCTCGAGCGTCCGCTTCTTCTGGTAGTTGAACGTGTCGTCGTCGAAGAAGATCTCCTTGAGCCCGGGGAAGTTCTCAAGAGCGTACTTCACCTCGTTGGCGACGTCGGTGGCCGACCGTGTGCGCCAGCGGTGGCCGCTGTGCGTCTGCGGCCAGAGACAGAAGGTGCACTGCGCCGGACAGCCGCGCGAGCTGTACATGGAGATGAAAGGGTGCTTCAGGAACGGAACGTTGTAGCGGCGGAAATCGAGGTCGCGCTTGTAGACCTTTGAGACCCAGGGCAGCTCATCGAGGTTCTCGACATAGGCGCCTTCCGCATTATGGACCACCTGCCCGTTGCGGCGGAAACTGACGTTGGGGATCTCATCGAGCGGCGTGCCCGTGGCGTACTTCACGATGGGGTAGTCGAACTCGCGGCGGACCACGAAATCGATGGCCGGGGTCGTGCGCAGGATCTTCTCGGCATCGACGGTGACCGGCGGACCGACGAAGCAGACCTTCAGCTTGGAGTTGACGTCCTTCATCATCTGGGCCATCTTGACGTCCACGTCAAAGCCCGGAGTGGAGGTGAACAGGACGAGCAACTCAAAGTTCTTGGCGGTCTCGACGGTCTGCTCGATGCTGACCTTGTGCGGCGGTGCGTCCAGAACTTTGCTGTCGGGAAGGAGTCCGGCGGGGTAGCAGAGCCAGACGGGATACCAGTAGGACTCGATTTCCCGAGTGGCCGGCCAGCGCGAACTGGCGCCCCCATCGAAGCCTTCAAAACTAGGGGGATTCAGGAATAAGGTGCGCATGGATTCCAAACTTCAAGGGTAGCGCTTCGGGCGCTAGTGGTACAAGTTTGTACAGATTGGATGAGGCTTAGGGACGGTTGGCCAGATCGGAGTCGGCGAGGGGGAGCGTCGCGGTCTCGGTGGCGCGGGTGAAGTTCGTATAATCGATGGCCATCTCGGCCTTGCCCCAGAGCCGGGTTTCGACGGTTCCGGTGGTGTGGACGGGGACGGACATTCCATCCCGCACTTCGTACTGGCGGACGAACTCGAAGCGCTTGATGAAGATGGAGGGGTTCTTGGCGAGGCGTCCTGCTTCGCGGACAGGGAGGCAGGTTTCCGGATCGAGCCAAAGCTCGCCTTTGAAGGTACCCGCCTTCTTCTTCTTCGGGGTGAGCTGGAAGACGTGGACTCGAACCCCTTCGCGGTCATTCAACCCCTTGTATCGGAACTTGTAAAATTCCGGGGTGATGGGCGGGGCCGTCTTGTCGTTCGACTCCACCTCGGTGGACAGGAAGCGTGCGATGACTTCCTTCTTGATGGTGTTGTCGCCCTGGAAGCGGATGGCGTCGTAAGTGATGCGGCCGATGCGGGAGATGGTGCGGAGGGCCTGCATGTGGCCGCTCTTCTTCATCTTCGGCAGTTCGGCGGTCATGTGGACGTCCATGGTGACGCCGCGCATCTGCTGTTGCTGGATCTTGGAGACTTCCAGATAGCGGGAGAGAACGGATTGTGTTTCAATAGGTTCCGGACTATCGTCCATAGCACCGCCAGCGGCGAAAGCCGCGGCGGAAAGGGCCAAGGTCAAGAGTAGGATGCGGTGAGACAAATATATTCCCTGTGTTGGACGCCGGACCTGTCCTGATATCACTGTAGCAGCACCATCCAAGCGCATGCAATTCCGAGCATGGCGCTCCACCTAAAGTAACGGATGCATTTCGTATCGGTTGGTTTCGTGTAAATGTTAGATCAGGCTGCCTTGCGATTGGGGCCGCTCAGCATGCGTGCCGGCAGATACAGGATCGCCTTGAGCAACTCAAACACGCCGCCGACTGCGATGCCGACCAGGCGGAACGGCAGCAGCACGATCCAGACGATCGGATAGAGGATCAACGCCATCAGGGCCAGCGGCCAGCAGAGCAGGAACAACAGCAGCCAAACCAGGAAGGTGAACATGCGATTGGTCTCCTCCCTATAAAGTACGCAGGCCAGGCGAGAAAGTTCGGGCAATCCATATGCAACAATACACGGAAAGGCGCAACCATGAGATACCTACTCGTTTGCTTCTGGCTGGCGATTCCGATTGCCGCCGCGGGACCGGCGTGGCAGGCGGAGTTCGAGGCCACCATCGCCAAGGCAATGGCCCAGCAAAACGTGCCGGGGCTTTCGGTGGGCGTGATCCAGAACGGCCAGGTGGTGCTGGCGAAAGGCTACGGCGTGCGCGAACTCACCGACCGGCAGCCGGTGACGGAGAAGACGGTGTTCGGGGTCGGGTCGGTGACGAAGTCGTTCACGGCGGCGGTGGTGGCCGCGGTGATTGCCGATGGGAAGCTCGAATGGGACAAGCCGGTCAGGGAGTATCTGCCGTGGTTCCGGATGCAGGATCCGGTGGCGACGGAGTATATTACGGTGCGCGACATGCTGACGCATCGCTCCGGGTTGCCGCGCCATGACTTCATCCGTTTCAGCACCTTCCTGACACGGGAAGAGCTGGTGCGGCGCGTGCGCTACCTGGAGCCGAACAAGACGTTTCGCGATGTGTATCAATACAACAACCTGATGTTCGTTGCGGCCGGGTTTCTGGCCGGGGTGGTGGCGGATTCGACTTGGGAAGACCTGGTGCGGGAGCGCATCTTCATTCCGGTGGGGATGACGCGGTCGAACACATCGACGCGGGATTCGGTGAAGGCCGATGACTTCGCCAAGCCGCATGCGGGTGGCAAGGAGCAGGAGTTTTACTACTACCAGCAGTTCGGCGTGGGGCCGAACGGGGCCGTGAACTCGACGGCGGAGGATATGCTGCGCTACTTGCAGATGTGGCTGGACAATGGGAAAGCCAATGGGCAGCAGGTGCTGCCGGCCGAGCAGGTGGCCGAGGTGTTCAAGCCGGTGACGGTGGTGAATGCGACGGCTTCGTATGCGCCGGGGTGGCAGGTGGGCTCGCATCGCGGGCACGCGAGCATCTCGCACGGGGGCGCGATTACGGGGTTCCGGGCGCATATGATCCTGCTGCCCGAGGAGAAGGCGGGCGTGGTGGCCATGATCAATGACGAGTCAGGGCTTGCCGGCGATGCCGCGCATCTGGCGGCGGATTACGTGCTGGGGCTGAAGCCTCGGGATATCTTGCTGCGCCGGGCGGGCGGCAATTCGCGAAGGGCACAGCCGCAGCCGGTGGCGGGGGCGAAGTTATCCAAGGAACTCGGTGAGTATGCCGGGGCGTATCGACACCCGGCGTATGGCGTGATCCGTGTGGAGCAAAACGGGGATGGGTTGGTGGCCAGGTTTGATGCGGCGACCGTACGTTTGAAACATTTCCACTACGATACGTTTCAAACATCGATGGGGCCGGCGCGTTTTGTGCTGAATGAAAAAGGGCAAGTGCGGGAAATGCACCTGCCCCTGGAACAGGCGGTCAAGCCGTTCGTCTTTTTGAAGGATTAACTAAGCCTTGGCGGGCTTGTCGTTGACCTTCCAATTCGATTCGTTGAAGTAGAGCACCTTGCCCTGGCGGTAGCTCTGGACGGCCATGGAGATGAGCACCTGGGCGCGGGCGGCGGTTTCGACATCGAGCGTGGGCTTGTTGCGGGTGCGCATGCAATCGAGGAAATTGGCGACGTGCGTGCGCATGGTGTCGTTGGCGTCCACGGGGATCTTGATGTCTTCCTTGCCGAACTTGGCGAGGTATTCCTTGGTGGCTGCCTTTTCGGGACGCACGGTGATGTAAGGCGCGTAGCCTTCAAAGCGCCCGTGCTCGACCATGATGAGCGAGGCATCCTTGCCGCGGATGAGTCCGGGGACGTGCTGCGAGTTGGCCATGGAGGAGCTGAGGACGACGGAGTAGCCCTTGCCATATTCGGCGATGAGGTGGAAGGTATCGGGCACTTCGCGGTCGTGGAAGGCGTAGATGCCGCCGGAGGCCATGACCTTGGACGGGAACTGCGCTTCGCCCCAGCAGATGTTCATGGGGGCGGCGACGTGGAAGAAGAGATCGGTGGCGACGCCGCCGGAGTAATCCCAATACTTGCGGAAGCGGAAGAAGCGGTCGGCGTCAAAGGGACGCTTCTGGGCGGGGCCAAGCCACATCTTCCAATCGATGTAGTCTTCGCCTTTACCATCGGGGCCGGCGGCTTTGTCGATGGGCCAGTTCCACTCGCCTTCGATGGAGTTGCGGTGGTAGGAGCCCTGGCTCATGATGTGCTTGCCGATCATGCCGTCGGCGATGGCTTTCTTGGCTTTGTGCCACTGGTCGCCGGAGGTGGTCTGCGAGCCGACCTGGAGGACGCGCTTGGTTTCCTTCACGGTTTCGACGAGTTGCTTGGCCTCATCGATGGTGTGGCACATGGGCTTTTCGAGGTAGACGTCCTTGCCGGTGTCCATGGCTTCGAGGGCGATTTTGGCGTGCCAGTGGTCGGGGGTGGCGACGATGACGGCATCGACATCCTTGCGGGCGAGGATTTCACGGTAGTCGAGGGTGCCATCACACTTATAGGTTTCCTTGTTGAGGTTGACCCGTTTCTGGTAGGTGTCGCAGACGCCGACGATGACGCACTGGTTGCTTTCCTGGCCGTACTTGGCGAAGGCTCCGGTGACGTAGCGGCCGCGGCCGCCGGTGCCGATGCAAGCGACCTGAATGCGGTCATTGGCGCCGAGGACGCGCCCGGACATCTTGGCCGCGGGACGGGCGGCCATCGCCGGCGCGGCGGCCATCATGGCGCCTCCGGCCTGTTTGAGAAAATCCCTGCGATCGAAATCGCTTGCCGACATGGGTAGACCTCTCTTATCTAGGATTGCGAGCGGAAACTCACTTTTCAGTTTACTCCCGGTTAAGGGCGAGATAAAGCGCTTTCGGCCGGTTGCGGTTCGGGTTGTGCGAAAGCGCGGTAGATGATGTAGAGGGAAAGCAGGTAGGTGATGGAGCCGACGAAATTGCCGAGCGTGGCGAAGGTCTTGGAGACTTCCCAAAGGACGCGGAGCCCTTGGCCGATGGCCGATCCGGCCAGTTGGACGCCGAGACCGCCGCTGACCATGAGGAGGCGCTGGTTGCGCTTTGGATCGCGGAGCAGGACGGTCCAGAGGACGAGGTTCAGGGCTGTGGCGACGAAGCTGAGATCGCGGCTGGCGGGAGTCATCCAGGCGCTCATGCCGGGATCTTTGTGGACGGCGAGGATGGTGAGCAGGATGGCGGCGGCGCCGACGATCAGCCAGCGGGTGAGTGGCGCACGGGCCGTGTCGGAAGAGAGGCGCTGGTGGATGAAGCTAATGATGGTGCAGTAGACAAGGGCCTGCTGGATGACTTCACTAATCCAGAAGAAGCGGAATGCGTCGCGGGACCAGCCGGAGGATCCGGACATGCTGAGCATGAGGACGGCGGTGGAAAGAAATAGCGAAACGATGTAGAGAAGCAGGGGCCAGTACTTCCGCACGCCGTTGCGGAGCATGGCCGATAAAATAAAAACCTGCAGGACGAGCGCGAGGCCACCCTGCAGGTAATGAAGACCGATCATAGGAAGACTTCAGGCTGCCGCCCGAAGAATGCCCTAGGCGCGTTCCACTGGATCAGGTTCCCACGGATCGGGAGGAAAGAAAGGGCTCGGGGCGTTATCGCCTGCGAGCGCCAACTCGACCGGATCAGGCTCCCACGGATCAGGCGGGAAGAACGGGCTCGGAGCATTATCGCCTGCGAGCGCCAATTCGACCGGGTCGGGTTCCCAAGGATCGGGCGGGAAGAAGGGGCTCGGGGCGTTATCGCCGACGAGCGCGAATTCCACCGGGTCGGGTTCCCAAGGATCGGGAGGGAAGAAGGGGCTCGGGGCGTTATCGCCGACGAACGCCAACTCCACCGGGTCGGGTTCCCAAGGATCAGGCGGGAAGAACGGGCTGGGGACATTCGATGTTGCGGCAACACTCGCTCCCACAAACATGGTAGCGCAGAGTACCAACACCTGAAAAAGACGAGTCATACAAAACTCCGCCAGAAAAACAATCTGGTTCACCCTAGAAGCCACGACGGGGAACACCTAAGCAACTAGGTCGAACTACCTAAGCATATCCTAGGGGCGGAGAGCAAGCAAGGATTTTTTATAACTGAAATAAACTTAGTACTAGGAGTACACCTTTAGTGTGTGTATAGGGTAGAACACCTATATGTAGGGTTCTATGTGCAGGAATGGTACTGATTCGTTGCCGCGTTAGTCGCCGCGGCTGAAGGAGGGCTGGTCGTAGGCTTCGGGGGAATAGCGGCCGCGTTCGCCGCGGGATGGGCGGGCGGAGGACCATTCGAGGCGCATGTCGCGGCAGACTTCGTCGAGCATTTCGACCGTGGAGGTACGCTGTTCGAGGGCGAAAGTAGTGAGCAACAGATTATCGCAAATCGCGTTGATGACGCGGGGGATGCCTTTGGAGCGGATATGCAGTTCGGCGATCAACTCCGGGGAGAAGACAGTTTGCTCGGGGAGGCCGGCCTTTTCCATGCGGGAGTTGATGTAGGCCAAAGTATCTTCGTGGCTGAAGGGCTGGAGGGAAGTGCGGAGGACGATGCGCTGTTTGAGCTGACGGAGGTTGGGGGCGTCGAGTTTGCGGTCGAGTTCGGGCTGGCCGGCGAGGATGATCTGGATGAGTTTGCCGCGGCGGTTTTCGAGGTTGCCGAGGAGGCGGATTTCCTCGAGGACCTCCCATTCGAGGTTGTGGGCCTCGTCGACGATGAGGACGCTGGTGCGGCCCTCGTTGGCCTGCTGGATGAGGAGGTGGTTGAGGGCGAAGAGGACCTCGGTTTTGGAAGTGCGGTTGCAGCGGAGGTCGAGATCGTAGGCGATCATTTCGAAGAACTGATCGGGGGTGATGCGGCTATTGAAGACGAAGGCGAACTCGATGGACTGTTCGTCGAGGAAATCGCGGAGGCATTCGAGGAGGGTGGTTTTGCCCGTACCGACTTCGCCGGTGAGGACGATGAAGCCTTTGCGGCTTTGGACGCCGTAGATGAGGTTGGCGAGGGCCTCCTCATGCATCGCGCTGCGATAGAGGAAGACCGGGTCGGGACTGAGGTTAAACGGGTTTTCTTTGAAACCGAAGAAAGCTTTATACATTGGCGATGCTAATCATCCACGCCGTTTCGAACCGGTCCCGATCTTCC
>CALFYN010001075.1 GCA_937952345.1 uncultured Acidobacteriota bacterium | reverse complement strand
TGTTCCAGGGATGCCCCGTGATGAAGGACGGCTCCCTGTACGCCAACGAAGCCCCTGGCTGGGGAATCGAGGTGGACGAGAAGGCCGCCAAGAAGTACCCCTTCGGAAGCTTCGAGCAAGGCGAGAAGAAGTCGTTGAACGGCGGCTGGGGCGAAGTTCGCAAACGCGACGGGCAGATCATCAAACAATAAACGGCCTACTCGGCTGCGCCGGGACGGCGTCCGGTGAACGGCGGATTTGTGTGGCAATGCTGGCACACCGCCGTTTGCAGATGACGGTCGATCTTGTGCGATGTGGCGCGGAAAGGCGCTTGCTCGGCGTGACAGCCGGTGCAGTTCAGCTTTCGCGCCAGCACCAGTTTGTGCGAATGCTCGAAGTGCCAATAGCCGTTGCGCTTTTCCGCTACGAGTTTCGGCAGGTCGTGGCAGGCCTGGCATGTGGCGCCGAGTTTGGGATCCGCAGCGGGGGGAGTGGTGCGCAGCGTGATCGCCGGTGGGGCGGCGGACTTCGCTTTGGCATCGGCGGCCACGGTTTGCGCGGCGACGCGGCCCATCAGGATCGCCGGCCCGAGGAAGGTGCCCTCCATTCCGTTCTTCCCATTCAGTCCGCCGAAGCCGGTAGCTTCTCCCGCGGCAAAGAGTCCTGGAACCGGCTGGCCTTCGGCATTGAGAACGCGGCACGCTGTATCCACGCGAATGCCACCCATGCTTTTACGGATAAGAATGTACATCGGCGCTGCGTAGAACGGCGGTTGCAGAATCTTGCGCGGCGGCGGCGCGAATCCAGATCGCGGCACATTGGGGCCGAAACGGTGAAAATCCTTGTCGTCGCCGGCATCCACCATCGCGTTGTAGCGCTCCACCGTTTCGCGCAGCGCGGCAACCGGGAGCCCCGCCGCCTGCGCGAGTTGCTGGACGGAATCGCCCTTCGCAAGAAAGCCGGGGAAACTCAACACCTCTTCAAGCCGGTCCTGTGCGAATCCGGCGTGAATGATGCGGAACGACTTTCGGCCCTCGGCGTCGAAAATGGCCCAGAATCGCGCCGGATTCTGCGCGGCGATGGCTGGTATTGTTACCTTCGGCTCGTGCTGCTCCAGAACAAAGCGCTTGCCTTGGGCGTTCACCCAGATCGCGCCGTAGGCTGCAGTGAAGAAGCCGCGTTCGCCTTTGGGATCGAACGGATCAGGGAGTCCACTGGCATAGTTCCACTGATGGTCCAGCCACTCGGATGCCCCGCCAGCCTGCCGCGCCAGGTGCATGCCCGATCCGTTGGCGAAGAATCCACCGCCGGCCAGAATGCGTTCCGGGACACGCATCACTTTGGGCCATGAAGCACGCACCAAATCCAGATCAGCGCCGAAGCCTCCGGTGCTGATCAATACGGCTTTGCCTGAGAGGGTGGTGCTCTTGCCTTCGCGGAGGTTGTCCATCTTGACGCCCGTCACGCGGCCTTTTTCTACGACGAGCCCGGTCGCACGATGCCCAAACAGAAACGTAACCCCACCCTGCCTGAGGATTTCACGATATACGGGGATCACTAATCCGATGCCTTGCTGGCTGGGGGAATGAAACCGCGGCACGCTATTCCCTGCCCCGTTCAAACTGACGGCCACGAATTCGGTACCCAGCGCCGTCATCCAATCGTGAATCTCAGTCTTCGAATTTCGAACGTAGTAGCGCACCCAATCGCGATTGGCATCTTCGCCCCATCGCAGGAAATCACGTTCGGCGATCTCCGGGGTGTCGACGATGTTGTTCTTCGCCTGCAGTGGGGTGCCGATGAGACTGAGGCCGCCGGAGGAGATGACGGCGTGTCCTCCTGGGACGGTGTTCAACTCCACCACGGTCACGCTTAGGCCGGCACGAGCGCCTTCGAGCGCGGCGGAAAGCCCGGTGATTCCCGCGCCGACAACGATCAGATCCGGCGGGCCAGCAGCCCATACTTGACCACTAAGTACTATTAATCCAACAACATGCGCCCAGTGCATCGTATCTACATTACACGAGTCAGGGAATGCGAATCTGCGTACACTGTGTAAAAACTCGATTCCGTGAACGAACCGAATCGTCAATGGAACGTATTGGTGGAAGAGGCACGGCGTGATCTCATACGGCCGGCCGCTACGCGTTTTTCGAGTAAGGGGACTTCACTTGGCATCCGGATGGTTCGACACAATGTCTAAGGATCTGCGCTTTGCGCTGCGGCAGTTGCGGAGCAATCCCGGCTTTACGGCAGTGGCGGTGCTGAGCTTGGCATTGGGGATTGGCGCGAACACCGCCATCTTCCAACTGGTGGATGCAGTGCGATTGCGCACGCTGCCGGTATACGCGCCGCACGAACTGGCAACCATTGACTTCCCGAAGGGTTCCATGCGCGCGGGATGGTTTTCCACACGCAGTGCGAAGCTGACCTCGGCACAGTGGGAATTGATCCGCACGCATCAGAAGGCGTTTACGGCAACACCGGCATGGAGCGCATCGCGGTTCAACCTTACACCAGGCGGCGAGGCGCGTTACGCGGAAGGACTGTTCGTGTCAGGGGATTTCTTCTCAACACTCGGAGTGCGCGCCGCCGCGGGGCGACTGATCACGGCCAGTGATGATCCACCAGGTTGTAGCGATCCCGGCGCAGTCGTCAGCCACAGCTTCTGGCAGCGTGAACTGGCTGCCGACCGCAACCTGCAATCGCAGACGGTAATGTTGGACGGGCGCAAGTTCCCCGTCATCGGCGTCACGGAGCCCTCATTCTTCGGCATCGAGGTGGGGAAGCATTTCGACGTGGCGATCCCCCTGTGCGCGGACAAGCTGTTGGCGGCGGAAGGAAGAGACCGTGCGGCTTCGCGGATGGCATGGTGGCTCTCTGTGTTCGGGAGACTGAAGCCGGGCTGGACTGTGGAATCGGCTACGGCGCACCTGCGGGCGATCTCCCCCGGCATCATGCGCGAATCGCTGCCGTCTGAATACCGGCCGGACAGCGCCAAGCGGTATCTGGAAAATAAGCTGGAGGCGGAGGCCGGCGCAACGGGAGTATCGGGCCTGCGGCGCAGTTATGAAACGCCGCTGTCCATGTTGATGGCAATCACAGGAATGGTGCTGCTGATCGCTTGTGCAAACCTTGCGAATCTGCTGTTGGCACGCGCCAGTGTACGAGAGCGGGAGATTGCGGTACGACTCGCGCTCGGGGCTGGGCGCGGCAAACTCATCCGCCAATTACTGACGGAGAGCCTGGTGTTGGCGCTGCTGGGTGCGGCACTGGGACTATTTCTGGCGCAGGGTTTGAGCCGGGCGCTGGTATCTTTTCTGACCACTACGGAAGAGCCGCTGTTTCTGGGATTGCAGACTGACGTACGTATTCTTGGCTTCGCCACGGCTCTCGCTTTTGCCACGTGCCTGTTGTTTGGGTTGCTGCCCGCTATTCGTTCCACAAAACTAGCGCCGGCCAGCGCAATGCGCGCGGCGGGTCGTGGATTGACCGCGGGAAGAGAGAAGCTCACACTGCGGCGTGCGCTGGTGGCGGCGCAGGTGGCCATCTCCATGGTGCTTCTGGTGGGCGCAATTCTCTTCGCCGGCAGCCTGCGCAATCTGATGCGCGTAGATGCCGGTTTTCGTACCGATGGGGTGGTCTCCATGAGCCTTGATCTGCGGCGCGCGGCTCTCGCGAAGGAGCAAAGGCATGCCGTGTATGGCAACCTCACAGAGCAGCTATCGCAACTGCCAGGCGTTGTTTCAGCGGCTCAAGTGGAGATCACTCCGGTGAGTGGGTCGGGATGGAACAGCCGCGTGAAGATGCCGGGAACGAGTACGGAGAGCAAGAACAGTTGGTTTAATCGAGTGAGCCCGGGCTATTTCCGCACCATGAGCACACCCATACTGGCGGGGCGCGATTTTGACGGCCACGATACGGCGTCTGCGCCGAAGGTGGCCGTCGTCAACGAGGCGTTCGCCAAGCAATTCTTCGACGCGGCGAATCCTGTGGGGCGGACGTTCTTCGTGGAAGGACGCAGCGGGCAGCCGGACACGGGCTACGAAATTATCGGTGTTGCACGGAATACGAAGTACCATGAACTGCGCGAGGACTTTCAACCCATTGCTTTCTTTCCGGCTGCACAGGAACCGAATCCGGGATTGGAGACCACGTTCGTGCTCCATATTGCGGGCGCAGCGGGGGCCGTACTGGAACGAGCGAAGGGCGTGGTGGTACAACTCGATCCAAACATCGGCATCGAAATTCGCGCGCTGAGCCGCCAGTTGGCCGATTCCCTGATGCGGGACCGCTTGATGGCATTGCTCTCGACCGCGTTTGGAGTACTGGCGGCGCTACTGGCCGCACTGGGACTGTATGGTGTGATCGCGTACATGGTGGAGCGGCGCCGCAACGAAATCGGAGTGCGCATGGCTCTTGGCGCGGGCAAAGGACACGTCCTCTGGCTCGTGTTGCGCGAGGCGGGCATGCCCGTGCTGTGCGGCATGGGGCTGGGAGCGGTCGCGGCAATGTGGGCCGGGCAGACGGCAGCGAGTATCCTCTTCGGCATCCAACCACAGAGCCCGGCGGTGATGAGCGCGGCTGTTGGCTTATTGGCTACGGTAGCCCTAGCGGCCTGCCTGGCGCCGGCGCGGCGCGCCGCGGCGCTCAATCCGATTGATGCTCTGCGTGACGACTGACCATCTTGCGCAGCGTGACGATCTGTCCCGCGTGGTAGGCGTTGTGCTGCGCCACTCCAACGAGCAGTTCGAAGTGAGTATCGGCTGACGAAGTGCGCACGGCTGCGATCAGCTTCTCCATCGAGTCGGCAAGCACTTGTTGCGAGTGTTGCCAGTCGGCGGGAGTGGGAAAGTTGCCGGGCAGCGGATCGTCATGGTTGCGGCCATACATACGTTCCGCGGCTTCATCCATCCAAGCGGCAACATGCAGCACCAGTTCATGAATGGTATGCGATGAGCCGGCGCGCCAATTTGCTGTTTCGGCATCGAGCCCGGCGATGCTTTCGCCCACGGATGGCCCGTGCCAAGCGGCGCCCGCCACACTCTTGCGGATGATGGCTTCGAGATGCTCCTTCATGAAGCACAGTCTGCCACAATAACAGTTACCCCTTTGACGACGCACGCCCGCAAAGCAATCTGGATTGGTCCTCTCTTCGCTATATTGGCGGCGCTCGGCTTCTCCGCGAAGGCGATTTTCATCAAGATTGCTTATGCCGGAGCGCGCATCGATTCCATCACGCTCATCGCACTACGGATGCTGTTCTCTCTGCCGTTTTTTTTCGGCATGGCGTGGTGGGGCGGACGGGGACAAGCGCGTTTGACCAGGCGGGATTGGGTGCTACTGAGCTGGTTCGGATTTCTCGGATACTACTTTTCGAGCTTGCTGGATTTCCTCGGCCTGCAATACATCTCCGCGGCGCTGGAACGGCTGATCCTGTTTACTTATCCGGCAGTCGTTCTGATCTTGTCCGCTGTTCTCTTCGGGCGGTCGATCCACGGCCGTGAGATAGTGGCGCTGTTGTTGTCGTTCTCGGGCATCGCCGTGGTGTTCCTACAGGATCTGAAGATCACCCAATCGCCACGCGAGTTGTGGATCGGCAGCGGCCTGGTGTTTGCCACGTCCGTGACGTATTCGTTCTATCTCGTGGGCAACACCGGACTGATTCGCCGCCTAGGCGCAACGCGGTTCACGGGCATGGCGGCGTCCATCTCTTCGGTATTCGTCCTCGGCCATTTTCTTGCGCTGCATTCGCCGCGCGCGCTGCAGGTGCCGGCGGATCTCTATGCCACTGTGCTGGGGCTGTCGCTGGTTTCCACCGCAATTCCCATCTGGATGACGTCAGAAGCCTTGCGGCTGATTGGGCCGAACCGCGTGGCCATCATCAGTTCCATCGGGCCGATTCTCACGATATGGATGGGCGCGCTGTTTCTTGGGGAAACGGTGAATGCGGTTACCTACCTTGGCGCAATCCTGGTGCTGGGCGGCGTGGCGATCGTCACGCGGCCGGTTCAGGCAGGCTGAAGTTCCACTTTCTTTCCCGCCAGAGAGAGGTTCTCGCGGATGAAAGTTTTGTCCCAGAGATTGGAAACCACCGCCGAGAGATTGGGGTTCTGCAACGCCCACACATAGGCTTTCATGGGAGGCTTCATGTCGCCGGGAATGACACGATTGATCTTGTCGATGCGCCACTGGGGCACGGGCTGTAGCGGCTTGTGATGCGTGGCAACGGCCATGGCGGCTTTCATGGCGATGATGCCCATCCCTTTTTCCGCAGCCTCCTGCATGGCGTGTTCGACATAGCCACCGTTGATGACGTTATAGGCCACCTGCGCGCAGTCATAATGCCCGAGGGCGGCAGCCTTGCGCAGCACGCCACCGGGATCGGTATGTGATGTTACGCCGAGATACCGCACTTTACCCTGCTTTTTCAGATCCTGAAAAGTCTTCAGGATTTCGGGAACATCGAGTTCTTCGCGGCTGCACGCCCCATGCGGGCAATGCAGAATGTCGAAATAATCCGAGCCGATCCGTTTGAGGCTGTCTTCGAGCGATGTCATGATGAAATCGCGAAAGCGCTTGCTGCCCTCCACCTTGTGGCCGTAATCCTGACGCATTGCGTTGGCGAGATAGGTAGGCTTGATCTGGTTGCGCTGCCCGGGGTAATAGTCGATGAAATAGCCCGGCTTGTCGACTCCGCGTTCGCGCACCATTTCGGCCGCGCGTTTGGTAATCGCTTCCTGCTTGCCGGCCGGCAAGCCCTTGAAGATCTCATCGTACATGCTGTTGCGGAGGGAGCCGAAACTGCTCACCTTGGTCGCCAGAAACACCTTCTCACGTTTGGCGGAGGAGCCTCCCAGCAATTTGGCATAGGCCTTCTCACAATCGCCGCGCCCGTAGGCCGGCGCCATGTCCAGGTAGTTCAGCCCCATGTCGAGCGCAAGCTCCATGTGCTCCCAGTTGTCGAGGCGGATGGGATCACCACCGCTGAGGAATTCGGACACCATGAACCCGGTCCGGCCTAACCGGCGATAGGCCATGCCCGCCTGCTTGTTGCGCCATTCCAGCTTCGCTTCGGGTGCGGCCATGGATGTCGATACCGCAGCACAGGCGGCAAGAAACGTACGGCGAGGGAACATGTGCACCTCCATTTGCGCCATCATAACAGGGTTATGCGGCAGTGGATTCTACTCATGTCGATGACGGCAGCTCTATCCGCCGGCGAACTGCAGATCAAGGGGACGAGGTTCTACATGGACGGCGAGCCGTTCCCCTATACAGGGATCAGCTTCTTCAACGCCATTTACAATACGAACTTCAATCGGTCTGAGGCGGACCGCAAGCTGTGGCTTGACAAGTTTAAGAAATATGGGCTCAATGTGCTGCGGATATGGGCGCAATGGGATTCGAAGCGGGGCTATGTCGACACGTGCCCGACCTGCACACTGTTTCACCCTGACGGCACGCTACGCATGGAACACTTACCGAGGCTGAAGCAGATGCTTGCGACGGCGGATCGCGAGGGCTTCGTCATTGAATTGGCGTTGTTCTCACAGGAAAGCTGGCATGCCGGGATTCGTTTAGAAGAGAAGGAATCCGTCGCCGCGGCCGCGGCGCTGGCGCGCGAACTTCAGCCGTACCGCAACGTGACGTTCCAGATATGGAATGAGTTCTCACGGCACACCGTGCCCGTTATTCAAGCCATCAAGAAGGTAGACCAGAAGCGCATCGTCACCAGTTCGCCGGGTGGCGCAGGGGTGCTGCTGGCATCCCCCGCTGAAACACAGTTGATGGATTACTTCACTCCGCACACAACGCGCCAGCGGCAGGGGAAGCCGTGGGAAGTGGGGCCGGCGGAGTTGCAGTATCTGCTCAAGCGCTATCGCAAGCCTGTGGTGGACGATGAACCGGCCCGCAACGGCACCGCAAGTTTCGGCGGCCCCGGCGAGCAGACTTTCCCCGCCGATCACATGCTGCAGATCTACAAGGTGTGGCAAATGGGCGCCTACATCACATATCACCACGATATGTTTCAAACAGGATATGGCGCACCGGAAGTGCCTCCGTCGGGGATCCCCGATCCTGAGTTCAGCCCTTACCACAAGGCAGTGTTGGAGTTCATCGCCAACCGGCCGCGCTATGCGCCGGAACCCTAGCCCAGGGCTTTACGGAATCGCGCCACGATCTCCGCTGGCGTCGCCCGGTTCCATGTCTCATTCACACGCAAGGTGAACCACTGATTGTGCGGCTCCGCAGCGGTGATACCGGCCAGTTGCAGGCGCTGTTGATAGACCGGCGCATTGACGCCATTCGGCCGGAGGCGAAAGATGTTCGTCCCATGCTCCACGCGCGATATATCGAAACCGCCGTCCTTGGCCAAAGTAGCCAGGACGGATTCCGATGTATCCACCGCCTTGCGATACCGTTCCGCGAACCCCTCGAAATGGTGCAGCGCCACGGCGGCGAAAGGCCATACCTGCTGCAATCCGCCGCCGAACATCCGGCGGATGTGAAACGCATTCTCCAGCATCGACTTGGGTCCGGCCAGAATTGCACCGCTGGCCGCATTGAAATACTTGTACATGCTGACGTACACGGTATCGAACAGCGAAGCGTATTCTTTCACCGGAACTCCGGCGTGTCCGGCTTCCAGATAGAGCCGCGCCCCGTCCAGGTGCATACCGATCCTGCGCTCCCGCGCCCACGCTGAGATGCGCCGCATTTCATCGAAATCGAATCGCTCACCATCTTTGCGCCGCACCGGTGTTTCGATTTGAATCGCGCCGATGGGCACGGCTACGCGGCTGCCCGCTCCGCGTCCCGCCATCGCTTCCACCTCCTCCAACCGGAAAGTCGCTTTGCCCGGGGCAAGCCCGATCATATTGATGCCGCTGAGCGTCTGCACACAGTCGCCGCAATCGTTCCACAGATGCGACTCTGCCTGTACCAGCACGCGCCGTTTTTCCCCCGCCAGCATACGCACGGCAAGATGATTCGCCAGCGTGCCGGTGGGCATCCACACTGCGTACTCTTTTCCCAGATCCGCGGCCACGCGTTTCTCCAACTCCTCCACCACTCCGCGTTGCGAATAGCTGTCCTTTGCGACATGCAGTTTCGAGAGTATCGCCGTGTACTGTTCCGCGCTGAGCGGGATACCGTCCAGCATGGTGTAGATGTGGGAATCCTCGTTCGCCGAGGCGGGCATTGCCGCCAGCCCAAGCCCAGTTGCCGTTCCGAAAAAGCCTCTGCGGTTCACAATGCCCCAAATGGTAACATGATCGTTCTATGCGTATCGCTGTCGTTGGGTTGGGATTCATGGGGATGGTGCATCTGAAAGCCATCCGGAATATCAGCAGGCATTCGCTTGTAGCCGTAGTGGAAACGGATCCACTGAAGCGTTCGGGAGACCTTTCGAAAATCGAAGGCAATCTAGGCGGACCTGGAGAAGTGATGGACTTTTCGGCTATGGGCCAGTACGCCACGCTGGAAGAATGCCTCGCCGATCCGAACGTGGAGGCGGTTGATATCTGCCTGCCGACGCACATGCACGAAGCGGCGGCGGTGGCTGCCCTGCGTGCCGGCAAGCATGTTCTGGTTGAGAAGCCGATGGGCCGCAACATGCCCGAATGCGAGGCGATGATGGCCGAGGCGGAAAAGCAGAACCGTGTCCTGATGGTGGCCCAGGTACTGCGCTTCTTCCCGGCGTATCTGGCTCTGCGCGATGTGCTGCCGCGCCTGGGCGCCAAGCGCAGCGCCATGTTCCGCCGCCGCTGCGCCGGCCCCGCTTGGGCCAAGTGGCATGTGAACAAGGAGAACTCGGGAGGCGGCGTCTTCGATCTGGTCATCCACGACGCCGATCAGTGCATCCAGCATTTCGGCCTGCCCGAAGCCATTTCCGCAAGCGGGTATGAGAATCTTCCCGCCGGCATCGACGTGATCGAAGCACAGCTCTATTACGCCGATGGATTCACGGCGACCATCAGCGGCGGATGGCATCACCCGAAGTCGTATCCCTTCTCCATGGAGTACACGGTGGTGTGCGATGGAGGAACGGTGGAATATTCGAGCCTCGGACGGGAACCCGCGCTCTATCGTGCCGACGGCGAAGTGGAGGCGCTCCCGGCGCCCGCCACCGACGGATACCAAGCTGAGATCGAATACTTCCTGGATTGCGCGGCGGAAGGCAAATCGCCGGATTATTGTTCGCCCAAGGATTCGGCTGCCGCGGTGGCGTTGACGAACCTCATTTCCGAATCCCGGGCAAAGAACGGAGAGAAAGTAAAATGGCAGCTCTGAGAGAACTGGAAATTGGCGCGATGTTTTGGGCCGTGCGCGACACGGTGCCGCGCATCAAGAGCCTGGGCGTGCGCTGCGGGCAACTCGGCATCGGCGGCGATGTGCCGATGGATCGCGCCGCGGCCGAATCGTGGAAAAGCACGCTGGAACAGGAAGACTTCACGGTCGTGACATGCTTTGCCGCCTACAACGGCGAGAACTACGCCGATATTCCAACCGTGCAGGCAACCGTTGGTTTCATTCCTCCGGCCACGCGGGCCGAACGCGAAGCACGCACTTTGGAGCTGAGCGATTTCGCTGCAGCGCTTGGAGTGAAATCCATCGCATGCCACATCGGCTTCGTGCCCGAGGATGATCAACATCCGGACTACATTGCGGTCAAAGCAATGGTCCAGCGCATCTGCGATCATGCAGCCAAACATGGGCAGACTTTCGCGCTCGAAACCGGCCAGGAGCCTGCGCATACGCTGCTGCACTTCCTGAAGGATCTTGGCCGCGACAACATTGGCATCAACTTCGATCCGGCGAACATGATTCTCTACGGGACAGGCGACCCCATCGAAGCCCTTGGCGTTCTGGCGCCGCATGTGATCAGTGTGCATGCCAAGGATGGTGACTGGCCTCCGAAAGGCGTGCCGGGCGCACTCGGCACGGAACGCCCTCTGGGGCAGGGCTCCGTTGGCATGCCGCGCTTCGTAGCCAAGTTGAAGGAGATCGGCTACAAAGGCACGATGAATATCGAGCGCGAAACCGAAGATCTGGAGCAACGCTACGCCGACATGGCGATGGCTGTGAAGCTGCTGGAAGGCTTGCGCTAGTCCGCACCGGACGCCGTTGTAAACGGGACACGGCTTGTTCCCAGCGCCGCATCAAGGCTACACTGAGCGCCATGCATTTGCTCATTGGAACAAGGAAAGGCGCGTTCATCCTCAGCTCAGATGAGAAGCGCCGCAAATGGTCCATGCGTGGCCCGATATTTCTGGGACATATCGTGCATCACATCGTGCAGGATCCGAGAAAACCAAACGTACTGCTGATGGCGGCCCGGCCCGGACATCTGGGCCCCAGCCTATATCGCTCCGCCAATTTCGGCAAAACATGGAAGGAGAGTTCCGTTCCACCTGCCTTCGCCAAAGCCAAAGAAGGCGAGAAAGGCCTGGTGGCGCAACACGTCTTCTGGCTGTCTCCCGGGCACGCATCGGAACCAGGAGTATGGTACGCCGGCACGTCTCCGCAGGGATTGTTCCGAAGCGAGGATGGCGGCGACACATGGCAATCCGTGGACGGCTTCAATCTCCACCCCATGCGCGACAAGTGGTGCGCCGCAGGCGAGGAGGGGCCACCGGACGGCGCCACCATGCACTCCATTTCCGTCGATCCGCGCGATGCCAATCACATTTATCTCGGAATGTCTTCCGGCGGTGTGTTCGAATCCACCGACAGAGGCGGGAATTGGGCGCCCCTCAACAAGGGCTGCTCAGCGGAGTTCCTGCCCACCCCGGATGCGGAGTACGGCCATGATCCACACTGCGTGCGCCTTCATCCGCTCAATCCCGACCGCATCTACATGCAGAACCACTGCGGCATTTATCGCATGGACCGTGCCGAAGGATTGTGGCATCGGATCGGCACGAAGATGCCCAAGAAGATCGGTGACATCGGGTTTGGTATCGTTGTTCATCCGCGGGACACGGAGACGGCATGGGTGTTTCCCATGGATGGAACCACGG
>CALFYN010001074.1 GCA_937952345.1 uncultured Acidobacteriota bacterium | reverse complement strand
CAACGATTTCGTCAACGCGCCGGTACAAGCCCCGCGCCCGGCGAGAATGTTCGTAGCCACCTCATCGCCTTTTTCATTCAGTAGCCGAACTACCGGATTAAACAAAGGCGGCGACGTCTCCGGCGTCTCAATCTCAATCGCGATATCCTGCGGCGCATCTAGATGAAACTTCGCCCGGTGAGCCTCCCCCGGCTCCCCAATCACACCTTCCAGAATTCCAGGCAGCGACAAGTTGGAACGATAGGTCTCAATCGCGGCATGCTTCTTCGCCTCTCCGCGCGTGGCGATCTCCGTCATCCGGTCATGCGAAATCCGCCGCGTATACGACCGCTCTTCCCAATTCGAAGAAGGCCCCGCCTCGGGCACCGGCCATTCGCCTGAACGCGCCACCAGTTGATACCCGTAATCCGGCCCGCCTTGGCCCGAAAACGCCTCCACCCGCAGCACGTACGTCCCGCCCTTCTTAAAGCGATACGCCAGCGCCGCATCCGTATTTCGCCCAATCACCCACAGCGGTTCATCGTTGAAGGCAATCCGATTCCAGCGCTTCTCTTCAAACCAGCTCGATGCCGGTTCATACAGCGTCAACGAAGGATCAAACCCGCGCGCATTCCCGCCCGGCGCGCCCGGAGCCGGCAACCCCGACCCCGCCGTGAACGAAATCGTATCCCCAGCGTTCACCTGGAACGAATAATAATCCGTCTCCCCACGCTCCGCGATCCGTCCGTTGAACACCACCGGAAGCGACGTAATCGCAATCGCCGTCTCCGGCGTCTCATGCGATCCCGCTGGTTCCTCCACCACCGTGTGCTCCGTCACATGCAGCGTCAGCGCGTTCGAAACACCGTTGGCCGTAATCAGCCGCACCGCATAAGGCCCCGGCTTCGCCCCCGCATCCACCGTCACCCGCACCTTCACCACATCGACAGTCTTGTCTTTCTCCACCCCCTCCACCGCGAACCGCAGCGGACTCCCCGCCGCATACACGCCCGTGCACTTCCCGATCGCATTCCCGCGTATCGCCGCCGTAAACGTGCTCCCCACCTTCCCCGTCGTCGGATAGACAGAGATCAGGCGTGGATCGGGCGGAGCGCCCGCCAGAGTAGCGGCCAACAGCAGAAGAGCCCAGCGCATGATGCCTGGGCTCATCGTATCACTGTTCAGGAACCTACTTCAGCGCCTTGATGCGGATGTTCTTATAGTGGATCGTCGACTTCGGATCATGCCCCTGCAATGCAATCGTCCCCGAACTCAGCGTACGCCCCGGCATGTTGTTCGCGCCTTTCCAATCGGCCGGCTGCGTCCACTCCGATGTCTTCTTCCCATCCACGTAGATCGTCACATGGTTCCCCTTCACAACAATGTGTTCCGTGAACCACTTGCCGTCCTCTGCCACCTTCTCTTTGTTGTCCGCCACCGCATACAACCCGCCCGACCGCCGCCAGTCCGTGTGCGAGTTGTTCACCTGCACCTCAAATCCCTTCGACGGCCAGTTCGTTTCCTGATACTCCGTGTGGAAATAGATGCCGCCATTCGAACTGGGCATCGTCATCACATCCACCTTCAATTCGAAATCTTTCCAATTGTGCTTGTTCACCGGACCCGTATAGTACAGGTGGCATTTCGGCCCGCTGGCGACAATCGCCCCGTCCTTCACGGAGAAGGTATCCTCGTTCTCCTTTGCCTTGGTCCACCCGGTCAGATCCTTGCCGTTGAACAGGGACTTGAACCCCTTCTCCGGCTTGTCTTGTGCAAACGCGTACGATGCCAGCAGCAACGACGCGGTCAGTACGGTAGCGATACGCATATCAGTTACATTCTAATCCGTCGGCCACTCCTCCGAAAAACACCCTATACAGCGCGAAACGATAAGCGGCGATACAGTGAGTACATGAAGTGGTGTCTCGTCTTCCTCCCGGCGTTACTGTCCGCCCAAGTGGAACTCGGTCCCGCCCCGCGTCTCGATCCCCCGCCAACGGCGAAGATCGAAGAACGCGCCGCCACTACCGAACGCGGCGTCGGCTACGACACATCCAACCGCGAAACCGTCCGCCAGGCTTACCTGAACACCTTCACCTCCGTCTCCATGAACTGGACCGGGGCCATCGCCGGCTGCGTCCCCGGCACCACATCTTCCACCTGGCGCGACAGCGCCGCCGCCCGCATCAATTGGTTCCGCGCCATGGCCGGTGTCCCCTCCTCCATCACCCTCAACGACACCTACAACACCAAAGATCAGCAGGGCGCGCTCATGATGAGCGCCAACCGCGCCCTCAGCCACGCCCCGCCTTCGGGGTGGACGTGCTACACCTCCCAAGGCTTCGAAGCCGCCGACAACTCCAATCTCTGCCTCAACTGGAATGCCACCCCCGAACCCGGCTGCGTCTCCCAATACATCCAGGATTCCGGCTCCAACAACTACTTCGTCGGCCACCGCCGCTGGATCCTCCATCCGCAAACCCAGCAGATGGGTACCGGCGACGTCGCCCTGACCGGCAGCTTCCCCAGTGGCTACCCCTACGCCAACGCCATGTGGGTCTTCGATGGCAACACCTTCGCTCCGCGGCCCGCCACCCGCGACGGGTATGTCGCATGGCCCCCCAAAGGCTACGTCCCCTACCAGAAAGTCTACGCCCGCTGGTCCTTCGCCTACCCCGGAGCCAATTTCTCCGGTGCCACCGTCACCATGAACGGATCTTCTTCCGGCGTCACCATCGAAACCCTGGTCAATGACCAAGGCTACGGCGAAAACACCATCGTCTGGACCTGGTCCGGCCAGCCCTCCGGCGTCCCTTCCAGCGACACCACCGTCACCGTCACCATCTCCGGCATCACCGGAGCACCCCAGTCCTCCTACACCTACGACGTCATCATCTTCGATCCCGCCACCACCGGCGGAGGCGGCGGCACCACGGCCATCACCGTCACTACCAACCCCGCCGGCCGCACCTTCACCGTCGACGGCGCGACCTATTCCTCCGCACAGATTTTCAATTGGACCCCCGGCAGCCAGCACACCATCGCCACCACATCCCCCCAAACGTCCTCCGGCACCCGCTACAACTT
>CALFYN010001073.1 GCA_937952345.1 uncultured Acidobacteriota bacterium | reverse complement strand
GGACGCAGATGTGGGGGTGATTGAGGGAGGCGACGGCTCGGGCTTCGCGTTCGAAGCGGGCGCGGAGGTCTTCGCGTTTGGCGATGTGGTCGGGGAGTACTTTGATGGCGACGAAGCGCTCCAACCGCGTGTCACGGGCTTTGTAGACTTCGCCCATGCCTCCCGCGCCGAGGGGGGCGAGGATCTCGTAGGGGCCGAGTTTATCGCCTGCGCTTATTGCCATCTCTTCACTTCTCCAGTCTTGCCGCCCAATTCTGCATCACCACCATCGAGCGGTGTAGCTTCGCGTCAGCGTCGGGCTCATGCATCAGGAAGCGCTGCCCATCGCGGCTGGGTTGAAAACGGAAATTCGCGGCGGGCGGCAGCGAGAAGAGTGACTGCGGCCGGGCAGACCGGATGGTATCGGATAACAGTTCGATATTCGCCGCCACCAGAGTGGTCCCGTCGAGCGCAACCCAGTACAGTTCCCTGCCGTCCTGGCGCCAGGCGGGATAACGTCCACCTGACGTCGACACCAGCCACTTTCCGCGC
The DNA here is from genome assembly GCA_937952345.1 of uncultured Acidobacteriota bacterium. Lineage (GTDB taxonomy): Bacteria > Acidobacteriota > Terriglobia > Bryobacterales > Bryobacteraceae > CADEFT01. The sequence continues at coordinate 1,756 of CALFYN010001073.1, read as the reverse complement.
AGTTCCGGGTACCCCTGAATATAGATTTCCGCCCTGCCGGATTCGTTGGAGGTATAGGCCACCCACCGGCCGTCGGGGGAAAACGCCGCATCCCGCTCTACGGAATTCGTATTGCGGTAAGGCTCTACCTTGCCGCCGCCGCTGAGCGGCAACTTCAGGATGTCCGCCCCTCCGAACAGCAACACCTTCCCGTCCGGCGACACGCTCTGGAGCTGATCGTTGACACTGGCCTTGGTGAGTAGATTCTCCTCGCCTGAACCATCGGCTGCCTTACGACCGACACCAGTTAGACGGTTGTAATAGACAAACTTTCCGTCGGGCGACCAGATGGGACTAGCTCCCCCGCGGAACGTGATCCTCGTGCTGGCGCCATTGGCAAGACTCATCACCCAAACTTCCATTTCCTGCATGCCCGCTCCCGCGCTATAGGCAACGCGCGACTCGTCGGGCGACACCTTGAATGGAAACATAAATTGAAATGGCTCTCCGATGGATACCAGAAGTTTGCCTGTGCGGTCCCGCCATCGAAAGCGCCCGTGGCCAGTTAGTCCTCCCCGGCCGTAGAACAGCGTTCCACTGGAAGCAAGGGAGAAATCGGTGTATCCATTGACAGGGTTGGTGCTGATGCTTTCCGCCACCACGATCGGATCTCCTGTCAGACGAGGCGGATTCCCCTCAAAACGCCGCGACATCAGTGTTCCCTGTCCTTGGACGTACAGTAACCGCTGGGTAGCTGCATCGTAGCGAGCGCTGTACCCCGTTTGAAGGAATATGGGGGATGAGACAGGCTTGCCATCCAGAGATCCCATGGCGATGCCGCTCTTACCTGGATCGTTGTGGAGGACCAGATAGAGAAATTTCCTGCCTCCCGGGAGGAATTGAGGATAGTAGTGACGATTTTCTCCTGCTTCTTTGTCGACGCGAGTCACCGGGATAGGGGTGCCGCCTCCGGCCGGGATGCTCTGGATACCCTCAATGCTATTGGTGGCGAACAGGATCAGACCTTCGGCATTCCAGTCGCCGCCGCGCCCATTCAGGGTGTCACAGAGGCTGATGGGCGCTCCTCCAACCAGGTCGACGCGCTTGAGCTTGCCTTCCGCGAAGAAGCCCAGTGATCTGCTGTCGGGGGACCAAAAGGGACGGCCGGCGACTTCGGTGCCAGGGAGCAGGCGTGATTGCAGGGAATCCAAGGCACGCAGGTAGAGTTGGCTTACGCCTTTCTCGTTGGTCGCAACAAACGCCAACATGCGCCCGTCTGGCGAGATGGCGGATCCCCCGAAAGTTTCAATGGATGCGAAGGTAGTGCCTTCCGGAGGATAGATCTCGAGCGTGGACGGCGATGCGAGCTGTGATGGCTTACGCCACCACAGGCCCGCGAATAGAATGACGAGGATCAACAGGACAGACGCCACGGCCCACGGGATGCGGCTTGGCTTCGACGGTGTTGCGGCGGCTTCGACTGGCGGGGATTTCAGGTCGAGGACGAGGTCGCGCATGCAGTGATAACGATCTTCCGGTTCCTTCTGCAAGCAGCGCCGGACCATCCGCTCCAGCCAGGAGGGTGTAAAGGGCTTTACCGACATTGGTGCGGGTTCGGCGGAGAGAATTGCACCGACAAGACTGGAGTAGCTTTTCCCTTGAAATGCCTTCTGGCCGGTGGTCATTTCGTAGAGCACAGCGCCGAAGGCCCAGATGTCGGCACGGGCGTCGGCTTCTTTGCCTTCGAACTGCTCGGGGGCCATGTATTGGGGGGTGC
>CALFYN010001072.1 GCA_937952345.1 uncultured Acidobacteriota bacterium | reverse complement strand
GAAGAACTACCACCCGGGCGAGCGCAGCAACCGGGCGATTCTGCTGGAGCGGTTGGGCTTCCTGCAACGCTCGGCGGATCAGTTCGGGCCGGCTGTGGAAACGTTCCGGCAGATGCAGCAACTGGATGAGGAGTCCGCGCCGCGGGCGACGATCCACATCATCGAAACCTACCGCGTGTCGCGCGAACTTCCGAAGGCGTATGAGGAAGCGAAATCGGCGCGGGAGAAGTATCCGAAGGACCGGGCTGTGCAGGCGACGTATGCTTTTCTGGCGGCCGATACAGGGAAGGCGGACGAGGCCGAGCGCATCGGACGCGATCTGATCAAGGAAAAGAAGGACCGCGAGAGTTTCGTGACGCTGGCGCAGATCTACGAGCGGACGAAGAACTATCCGGCGATGGGCAAAGCCTTGGATGAAGCCGAGAAGCTTTCTTCGGATGACAACGAGAAGGAAGGCATCTACTTCATGCGCGGGGCGATGTTTGAGAAGCAGAAGAAGTTCGACCAGGCCGAAGCAGAGTTTCGCAAAGTGCTGGCTGTGAGCCCGAATTCGAGTTCGGCATTGAACTACCTGGGCTACATGCTGGCCGACCGGAATGTGCGGCTCAGCGAAGCGCACGACATGATTCGCAAGGCGCTGGACCAGGATCCGAACAACGGGGCTTATCTCGACAGCCTGGGCTGGGTGCTGTTCCGGATGAACAAACTGGAGGAGGCCGAGGAGTATCTGAAGAAGGCGCTGGAGCGGACTTCGAAAGATCCCACGGTGCACGATCATCTGGGTGATGTCTACATCAAACGCGGAAAGGTGAAAGAAGCCGTGATCCAATGGCAGCGATCCCTGAAGGAGTGGGAGGCGACGCCGGCGAGCGAGCAGGATTCCAATGAGATGTCGAAGATCCAGAAGAAGCTGGATGGGGCCAAGGTGCGGCTGGCCAAAGAGAGCAAGTAAGGGTTGGGGGAATGAGATGTTGACGCACCCTCTCCCCCTCGCTATGATGAGATTGGTTTAACACCGAACAAGGGAGGTTCTGTCCAATGTGGTCTCTGGGCTGGCAAGAAACGATGTTTATCTTTCTTCTAGCTCTTCTCATCTTCGGACCGAAAAAACTCCCGGAACTGGGTAAGAATTTAGCGAAGGGCTTGTCGGAATTCCGCCGTGCATCGAACGATCTGAAGTCCACTTTTGATCGGGAGATGGCAAACATCGAGCGGGAGACGCAAGACGTCAAGCAGGATCTGCAGAAGTACTCGAACGAGATGTCGACGAACTACGACTCGTACTACGAGAATAGCTATTACGATTCCGGCTATGACGGCACCGGCAGCACGACGCAAGAGGACTCCACCGTCAGCGCATCCGCAACTCAGGGCGCTGAGTCATCGACGCAACCCGAAGCGGCCCCTGAAGGGACCGTAGAGGCTGCCAGCAATACGGCCACCGCCGATACGGCGCCGGCCAATGGCAGCACAACGCAGGTTGCGAGTGCCGAAACGGCGTCAGGAACCGAGGAGGCCGGTAAACCGGTAGCCCGCTCCTAGTAGCGTCCGTTTCCATTCATACAAGCAGGATGTCGCAGGAACCAGACAAGCCAACTGTGCCCGAGGAACCGGCTCAGCAACCGGCGCCGGAAAATGAGACGCCGGAAGTGTCTGTGACCAGCCACACCCAGAATGTCGATGACTCTTACGGGTATTACGAAGATCCCTACGCATACGAATCGAACACCGTTCCGGTAGCGCAGGAGGGGACGGCCGCACCGCCGCCCGAACCGCCTGCTTCGAGTTCGCAGGATGAACCAGAGGATCCCGATGAAGATGGCATGCTGCGCATGTCGTTTCTCGAGCACCTTGAAGAGCTGCGATCGCGTATCATTCAATGTCTGGTGGGGCTGGGGGTGGCATTTCTCTTCAGCCTCACTTTTAGCAATCCGTTGTGGCGGGTGGTGAGCGCCCCAGCTGTGGATGCACTGAAGCAATTGGGTGTCAATCCGCCGCGGTTGGTTTCGACAGATCCGCTGGAGCAGTTTCAGATTGTGTGGGTGAAGATGCCGTTGTTGACGGCGATCTTCCTGGCCTCGCCGTGGGTGTTGTGGCAGGTGTGGTCTTTCATTGCGCCGGGCTTGTACAAGAAGGAACGGCGTTGGGCGGCGCCGTTTGTGATCATTTCCGCGGCGCTGTTCATCACGGGCGGGATGTTCGCCTATTATGTGGCGTTCCGCTATGGGTTGGTGTTCCTGCTGGGGATTGGGCGGGATATCGATATCCAGCCAATGGTATCGATTACGTCGTATTTCGATCTATTCGTGAACGTAACGCTGGGCATCGGGCTGGTGTTCGAACTGCCTGTAATCATATTCTTCCTGACGCTGCTGCGTGTGGCCAGCCCACGCTGGCTGCTGGAGAATTCGCGCTACGCCATTCTGGGGATTGTGGTGGTGGCGGCGATCATCACGCCGACTCCGGACATTTTCAATCTGCTGATCTTCGCGGTGCCGATGGTGGGGCTGTTCTTTATCGGGGTGTTTGCCAGCTATCTGCTGGTGTTGAGCCGGGAAGGGAAAACGTTCCCGTGGAAAACAGTGCTGATCGCACTGGCGGTTCTGTTACTCCTAGCCGTGGGTGGCGTTTATCTCGCTATCACGCGTCATGGATACCACTTAGTACCGAACTGGCCATTTTTGATCCGATAGTACCTTTTCTCTTTCGCAATTTTTCTGTTCAATAGGATTACAAAAACATCAAAATAAATCCCGGCGCACGCCGCAGGGGCTGGCGAAAGCTCTGCCCGCGCCGCGCGGGTAAGGCGTATTGGACATGGACATCATCAAGGCAATTGAAGAGTTGCGGAACCAGAAGGCGCGGCTCGACGAGGTGATTGCCCGCCTGGAAGCGTTGACTCTCAAGCGGAGCGGCCAAGAGGTGACGTATCCCGTGAAGGGGCGTCGTGGCCGTAAATACATGGACCCGCAAGAGCGGGAAGTCGTTTCGCAGCGGATGAAGGAGTATTGGGCGAAGCGGCGCAAAGCAGCCTCGAAAGCGACGGCGAAAGCCGCCGCGGCGGGACACTAGCCGGCGCTTTTCTTGAAGTACCAGAGCCAGAAATATTGCTGCCCGGCTCCGTGGCGGTAACGCGGCTCAAAACCGCAGCTCTCGGCCATTTCCACGGCCCGGGCATCGGAGAAGGGTACGCCGAGCCAGGTGTCCTCCGGGGTGGACTGAATGGACGTGTCGCCTTGCACCTGGAACTTGAACAGCGCTCCCGGCCGCAGCAGGCGGTGCACTTCCCGCACGTAATTCTCGATCACGCTGTAGCTGGGGATGTGCTGAAAGACGATGGTGGAGAAGGCGAAATCGAAAGTGCCGCTGGCGGAAATGCCGCTGAGGTCGGTCCCGTTGCCATGCACCAGATGCACGTGGGGCTTCGATGCGAGGGCTGCGGTAGCCTGACGGATCATCTCACTGCTGACGTCGACGGCCCAGACTTCGCCGAAGAGTTCGGCCAAGGCATTGGTGACGCGGCCGGCGCCGCAACCGATTTCCAGCACTTTCATCTGTTTGGGATCCTTGCCCTGGCAGATGTTCGTCATGTCGGTGAGGATCTCTTCCTCTACCGTGCGGCGGCCGGAACGGAAGAATTCCTCGTCGGTCCAATCCTGCCGTTCGGTGTTGACATAGTAGCGGGCGTTTTCCTTGGCGCGCAGATCCCAGTCGGCGGCCATTTTTTTCAATTGCTCTTCCAGAGTCATGGGGAAGCTACCATTTTAGCTTGAAGCGGCGGCGGGAAGCCGTTGTATACTGAAAGAGAAGTGGGCGGCTAGCTCAGCTGGGAGAGCGCCGCGTTCGCAACGCGGAGGCCGTGGGTTCGAATCCCATGCCGTCCACCAACTCCAACTTTCCGTTTCCCCTACGTACGAGTCGCCAGCGGCAGCCTCAATCCACCAGCACCAGCCCCAACAATCACCAGTGCAGGACAGCGAGAAATCACGCTGTTGCTCGACATCGCAAGCCACCCCAGCAGCACCCGTCACCCAACGCTACACACGACTCGGGTGGAACCCGAACACCGGGAACATCGCACAGAAACGCCTGGGAGGAGAAAGGACTCGTCGAGTTCGTCAGGATCGATGACGGGCGGACGCGCCTGAAGATCCTCAGCACCACCGAAGGAGGCGCCAAGTTCGTCGCGTAGCACGGCGGCATCGTCAGGGCCACAGGAACGGAGGACGCGGAACACGAGTTCCGGCGGTCACGACTATCGTGGCCTTCGATGAGGTTCGAATAGTAACTGCTCAACGAGCGGACGAGATCTTCCAGAGAAGTGACATGACTCTGGGGCACACTGCGCGGGAAACCCGCCGATTTATGTGCCAGTTCCAAGTCAAGGTCGGTAATGAGCGCGGCTCCATCAGAGACACCGATTCTCCACGATCTTTTGAAATGATGTCCGGATTCATGTCCGGGAGCCATCTATAGCTTTGCCAGATTTAGAGGGCATGGCAATACGCATTTCAGGTCATATCAATGTCCGATTCAGCACGGACAACGCAGAGCGGATATGCTATCTGAGAGATGCAGTGGGCGATCTGGGCATTCCTCGCTTT
>CALFYN010001071.1 GCA_937952345.1 uncultured Acidobacteriota bacterium | reverse complement strand
TTTCAAATTGAGAGATAACACTGCATGAATTTGAAACAATTAATCCGGGAAATTCCCGACTTTCCCAAACCTGGCATCCTTTTTTATGATGTCACGACCCTGCTACGCGACAAGGACGGCTTCGGCTCAGTGATTGATTCCTTTGAGGAACACTACCGCGAACAGCGCGTCGACGTCGTGCTGGGCATCGAGGCCCGCGGCTTCATCTTCGCCCCCACCGTCGCCTACGCGCTCGGCACCGGATTCGTGCCCGTGCGCAAGCCGAAGAAACTGCCCTGGGAAGTGGAAGCCATGGAGTACGAACTCGAATATGGCACGGACCGTCTGGAGATTCATAAGGACGCCATCCGCCCCGGCCAGCATGTGCTGATCATCGACGATGTACTGGCCACGGGCGGCACCGCGGAAGCGGTGGCAAAACTCGTGCAGAAGCTCGGGGGAGTGGTGGCCGGCCTGGGGTTCGTCATCGAACTCGACTTCCTCAGCGGGCGCAACAAACTGGGATCGCATCCCGTGCATTCGCTGGTGCACTATTAAGACGATATGACCAGACGCGATTGGATCGGCGCCTTCCCCGCCGCCCTGCTTGCCTCGCCGCCGGCGCCCGCCGCCGCGCTCGAAACCGAAATCGTGCGCTTGAAACTGCGGCACACCTGGACCACCGTGATGTCGTCCAGCGAGTTCCGCGACACGTTGCATGTGCGCTTTCGCCGCGACGGCATCACCGGCACCGGAGAAGGCGCCCCCATCGTGCGCTATCACGAGAGCGCCGCATCCGCGCGCAAGGCCATCGAGTCCGTGAAGCCGTACCTGGAAAGCGCCGATCCGCGCGCGTTCCGCAAGGTGTTGGACGAGATCTTCCGCCGTATTCCCAGCGAATGGGCCGCCAAGGCGGCGCTCGACATCGCGATCATGGATTGGGCCGCGCAGAAGATGGGCGTGCCGCTGTACCGCTACTTCGGCCTTGACGCGAAAGACGCGCCGCTCACCACGTTCTCCATTGGCATCGACACGCCGGAGGTCACCAAACAGAAGGTGCGCGAAGCCGAAGCGTTCCCGGTGCTGAAGATCAAGGTGGGCCTGGCAAGCGATGAAGCCACGCTCGACGCCGTGCGCAGCGTGACGAAGAAGCCGCTGCGCGTGGATGCCAACGAAGGATGGAAATCGAAGGAAGAGGCGGTGCGGAAGATCAAGTGGCTGGAGGGCATGGGCGTCGAGATGATCGAGCAGCCGCTGCCCGCGGCGATGATTGAGGAAGCGCGCTGGATGCGCGGCAAAGTGAACATCCCCATTTTCGCCGACGAGGCCTGCCTGAGGGCGTCCGACGTGCCGAAACTCGCCGGCGCGTTCGACGGCATCAACATCAAACTGGACAAGTGCGGCGGCGTGATGGAGGCATATAAGATGATCCACACGGCGCGTTCGCTGGGGCTGAAAGTGATGCTCGGCTGCATGATTTCGAGTTCGGTCACCATCACCGCGGCCGCGCATTTGTCGCCACTGGTGGACTACGCGGATCTCGATGGCAACCTGCTTATCGCGAATGATCCTTATCGCGGGGTGACGGTGGAGAAGGGCAAACTGATTCTGCCGCGGGGTCACGGACTCGGCCTGGTCAAGGTGTAGGGGCGGCCCGGTTGCAGCCGCCCCATGCAGACCGGGCTACGGCCGGCCAATCGCCGATTGCAGCCGATCCTTCCACTGTTCGCGCAGCGCCTCCGCCTTCTCGCGTTGCTCCGGCGTCAGAATGCTCCAGAACTTCGCAAATCGCTTGGACATCGATGCGACGCGTTGGGTGGTCAACGCCCCCACCGCGGCGGCAGCCTGATCGATCTGCGCATCGCTGGCATTCGATTTCACCGCAGCTTCCAGGGCTTCGCGCGCACTCTGCATCTGGCCGCGGCCCTGCTCAAATTCACTGCGCGCCGAACCGAAGATCTCCTTGGCCTGCGCCTTCTGGCTATCCGTCAATCCCAGATAGCCGGCGATGAAATTCGCGCGCGCCTCCGGATCCATCCTGCGGCCCTGCGGACGTCCGCTCTGCGCCATCAATCCAATCGCGAAGACGCCGGCGATCGCGGCCACCGCCATGCGGGTAACGAATGTACGAGTCATTTTCATTCTCCTTATCTTGAGTGGCTGGCTTTCCGTCGCCGCCCTCTAATAAAAAGAACGCTCCCCGCAAGCGCGCGGTTTATTACGAAGTGTGAAGATGCAGCGTCACGCGGAGGCCAGGATTGGCGTTCTCCGCTTGAATCCGCCCCTGGTGCAGCAGCACCGCACGCCGCGCCAGTGACAATCCCAACCCCGTCCCGCTATCGCCCACACGGTAAAACGGCACGAAGATTTTTTCCAGCGACTCCGCGGGCACACCAGGCCCGTAATCCCGAACCGCGATCTCGGCTTCGCCATTCACTGCGCGCAGCGACACATCCACCGCCGATCCTTGGGGTGCAAAGCGGATCGCATTGCGCAGCACGTTCTCCA
>CALFYN010001070.1 GCA_937952345.1 uncultured Acidobacteriota bacterium | reverse complement strand
ACGGCGATGGCGATTTCGCGGTCCTTGGTGGGGAAGGCGGCGTAGGGGACGATGGTGGCGAAGGCGGTGCCGAGGGGTTTGGGGACGATGCCGCTGCCGAGCAAATTGGCGTAGTTGGAGGCCATGGCGGAGATCATGGAATCGAGCATGGAGACGTCGACGAACTGGCCGCGGCCGGTTTGTTCGCGGCCGCGCAGAGCCATGAGGATACCGATTAAGGAGAACATGCCGGCGGTGATATCGGCGACGGAATGGCCGCAGCGGGCGGTTTGGCCGTCGGGCGTGCCGGTGACGCTGATGAGGCCGGAGGAGGCTTGGAGGATGAGATCCATGGCAGGGTCGTCACGGCGGGGTCCGTTCTGGCCGTAGCCGGAGATGGAGCAGTAGATGAGGCGGGGGTTGCGGGCCTGGGCGGCATCGTAGCCGAGGCCGAGGCGGGCCATTGCGCCGGGGCGGAAGTTTTCGATGAGGACATCGGCGTTTTCGATGAGGCGGAGGCAGAGATCGAGGCCTTTGGGGTGTTTGATGTCGATGGAAATGGATTGCTTGCCGGAGTTGATGCCGAGGAAGTAGGAGGCTTCGCCGCCTTGGAAGGGCGGTCCCCAGGTGCGGCCCATGTCGATGGTTTCGGTGCCCTCGATTTTGTAGACGGATGCTCCGTAGGCGGCCATGAGCATGGTGCAGTAGGGGCCGGCGAGGGCGTGGGAGAAATCGAGAACACGAAGCCCGTCGAGTGGTTTGGACATGCGCAGTCCTTCATGCTAACAAACCGGCGGATTTTTTCGGTTTCGGTGAGGGTGTGAGCCAGGGGAACGTCGTTTACCCAGGTGAGGAGCTGAACATGAGAACAAACCTGAAGATGATGGTGGCCGGACTTGTGATGAGCAACCTGCTGGCCGGGCAGATTGCGACGACGATTGTTGGCACCGCGACGGCAGCGGTGCCGCTGGTGTATCCGAACTGCACGACGCCGAATTTCGCGGTGCCGGCGAAGCCGAAGGACACGAGGCGCTTCGTGCATGGCGACCAGGTGAAGGAGAGCGGCGGGCGCAAGGAGATGTACGTCAAGGATGCCGCCAGTGTTGTCTACGATGGGGTAACCACGTGGGCGTTGACGGCGGGTAGTGAGATTCTGCGGATGGATATGGTGACGGGCAAGGTGCTGGAAAGCCACTATGTGCCGGATGCGGTGGCGTTCCTGCTGGATGGGGATACCATCTGGGTGGGAACGAACAAGGCGCAACTGCATCGGTACAGCCGGAGCACGCGCAAGATTGCATCGACGGTGACGCTGGGGACGGGGTCCATCATCAAGATCGCCACCGATGGAACGAATATCGTGGCGGTGTCGAACGGGCTGGAGCGTTACGACAGCACGCGCTGGTACAAGGGCATGATGACGGTTGTGCTGGCGAGCGGAATGCCGGTGACGCTGGGGCTAAGCTTGAGCACGAGCATGTCTGAGCCGGAGCCGGTGAGCTTTACGCTGGAGGGCGGGTTTGCGTGGATCGTGCTGGCGGACGGCAGCATTGTTCAGCAGTCGATTGTGCCGAATGGCATGGGTCCGCAGAAGCATGTGGGCGATGCGGATTCGGGGAGGATTGTGGACGCGGCGAGCGATGGCGCGAGCCTGTGGATGGTGAATGAGGGGACGGGGAATGTGTCGCGGTTCGATTATCAGTCGAAGACGCTGGTGAGTAAGGTGGCTGGTGCTCCGGGGGCGAAGAAGTTGCTGCTTGATGGGACGAGCTTGTGGGTGGCGACGGTGGATCGTGTGGTGCAGTTTCATGGGACGGATTCGCGGAAGCTGGGGGAACTGCAGATCGGCACGAAGCCGACGGCGCTGCTGTTTGACGGGATGAAGATCTGGGTGGCGGACCGGTACAGCGCGATGTTGAAGCAGGTGCAGTGATCCGGTTGGTATGCGTCCGCTGCGCCGTGACATACTTTACAGTTGACACGACGCAGCGGAGAGGGCTTGTGCACTATTTGAGTTGGCTGGAACCGGTGATTGGGACGCGGCTGGCGGCGGGGACGATCGGGCCGGTGGTGTTTGTGCGGGCGAATCTGGAGTTCACGGCGGACCATGGGTTGCTGGTGCGCGTGGCGGCGGCGGGGTTGGAGGGCGTGGCGCGGTGGGTGGGTGCGGAGGTGAAGAACGTGTATTCGCAGGGGGGCGTGAAGGCGGGGTATGTGAGCGTTACGGTGGAGTTCGCGAACGGGGCGAGCGCGCTGGTGAGTGCGGAGGCGGCGCATGGCGAGCCGGCGATGCAACTGCTGATTGTGGGGCGGAACGGGACGATACGCTATGACGATTTTCCGGCGCCGGAGCAACTGCGGGAGACTCCGGTGGCATCGGAAGGTTCGGTTCGATGGATTGAGGAATCGCTTCGGGCGGGCGTGCCGGTGGCGCGGAGGAGGAATTAGCCATGGCGATCGGAGTGCTGCTGGTAACGGGCGGGATGACGCATCAGGAAGGCTATGCGGCGGGGTTTCGGGCGGATGCGCGGGCGCGGATTGTGGCGGTGACCGATGAAGCTTCGGTGGAGGAACGCAGGGAGCGGGCGAATCGGAAGCTGG
>CALFYN010001069.1 GCA_937952345.1 uncultured Acidobacteriota bacterium | reverse complement strand
AACAGGCGAGCATTGCCGCGCTGGCCTCGCTGATTCCCGATCAAAAATTGCCGGTGGCCGGACGGCTGGATGCGAGCGCGCAAGTGAGCGGATCGCCGAAACAGGCATCGGCCAGCCTTACGTTGCGGGCCACAGGAGTGGAAGCGTGGGAAGAGCGGCTGGGCGACATCGAAGGCGAAGCAACGCTCGCCAAAGGGCGTGTCACCGTGCCGCGCCTCACCGTGCGCAAGGCGAATGGCGTGATTCGCGCCGAGGGGCACTACGATCTGGATCCGCGCACGTTTTCGCTGCAAGCCACACTGTCGCAGTTCGCCGTCGAGAGGTATGCGGCCGCCGTGCTGAGCGGCAAAGCAGCCATCGCGGGAACCGCCGAGCAGCCGGAAGGCCGCTTCCAGATCAGCGCGCCGCAGGTGGTGTATCAAGGCAAATCGAGCGGACCGGTGGACGTCGAAGGCACGCTCCGCAATCAGCATCTGGAGGCGTCGGCGCGTGTGCCGCAATTTGGATTGACGGGCAAAGCGCGGCTGCCCATCACGGGTCCGCTGCGCACCGAATTCGATGCTCAGTTCCGCGATACCAGTCTCGCATCGCTGGCGGAATTGGCCGGTCAATCGACACAAGGCGTGGAAGGCCGCTTCAGCGGAACGGTGACCGGTGTGTATACGGACGCGCTCGCCACCGCCGAAGCCACGGCCGCTATCACCGCATTCGACGGGCAATGGAACAAACTCGCATTGCGGCTGCCGAATCCGTTGCGGGCCACGTTGTCCAAAGGACTGGCGACGATCGAGCGGACGCGACTGGAATTGGGCGGATCGCACATGGAGATCGCGGGTGTGCTGCCCGTGGAACCGAAAGCGGCCATCCCGGGGATTACCTTGAACGCGCTGGTGCATCTGGCCGATCTGCCCGTGCTGGCGCCGCAGCAGGTGCGCGCGGCCAGCGGAGATTTGCAGGTAGCGGCCACCATCCGCGGATCGTTTGCGAAACCGCAGGTGGAATCGAAGTTGCGCCTCAGCGGGGCGAGCGTTCATCCCACGGCATCGCCGCTGCCCATTGAAGGAATCGAACTGGAGGGCGACATCGCTTCGGAGGTGTTGCGGCTGGACAAACTCGCGGCGAGGTTTTCCACTGGCGTGATTGCCGGACAAGGCGCCGTGCCGCTGCACTTGTTTCTCCCGGCGCAGTATCTTTCGCTACCCGGGCGCGATCCGGCACGGCTGCGGCTGACTGCAAGCCAGGTGCCGCTGGGGGCGATTCCCGGCGCGCCGCCCAAACTGCAGGGCACGGTTTCTCTGGCGGTGGATGCCACGGCCCCCAGCACGGATCCGGAAACCATCGAAGCGTCGCTGGAGTTGCCGGAGCTGAAGGTGCGCATCGGCGAGTTCGATCTCGCGCTGGTGAAACCAGCCACGGCTACGTTCCACCGCAACCTGCTGCAACTGGACCAACTGGAACTGAAGGGCCCGGAAACGCAGTTCCGCACGCGTGGCTACATCCGCGCCGCCGCGCCCTATGCGGTGAATCTGTCCACCGATGGGAGCCTCGATATCGCGCTGTTGACGGCGTTTCTGCCGGAGCTGAGCTTGTCGGGAGAATCGGCGTTTCAGTTTGCCATTCGCGGGTCGCTCTCGCAGCCTACGATGGCCGGATTCCTGGAGTTGAAGGATGGCTTGGCAAGCGTTCCCAATCCATCTTTCGATGCATCGGCAGTGCAGGCGCGTGTAACCTTTGCAGGGAACAAGATCGTGCTGGAAAGCCTCAAAGGGGAATTGAACGGCGGCACGGTGGAGGCGCGCGGCGGGCTCACCGCGGCGTTTGGATCGGACCAGAGTTTTGAGGCGCGCGACGTCGATCTTCGCCTGCAGGCGGCAAACATGTATCTGGAGCCGGTGCGTGGCTTGAAAACGCTGACGGACGCGACGTTGCAGGTGACGGGATCGAGCGCGGGGCTCACCGTAAGCGGCGATGTTACGGCGCAGGAAAGCTCATACGATGAGCCGGTGATGTTTGAACAGGCGCTGTTGCAATCGCTGCGCGGCGGCACGTCGGTGACAACGCTGGAAGAATCGGAAGCGGCGATTCCCATCACGCTCGATATCGCCGTGCGCACGCTGGTGCCGCTGGAAATCAACAACAACCTGCTGCGGGCATCGGTGGAGTCGGACTTGCGCTTGCGCGGCACGACAGCGAAGCCCGGGCTCACGGGGCGGCTGACCATCGACGAAGGCGGGCAGTTGTTCCTCAATGAGCGGACGTACACGGTGGAACGCGGCACGGTGATTTTCACCGATGAGCGCCGCATTGCACCGACGCTGGATCTGGCCGCGCGCACGCGCGTCAACGAATATGACATCACGTTGCGGGTAAAGGGACCGCCGGGACGTGAGTTGCAGACCACGCTGCTCTCCGACCCGCCGCTGCCGGAACCGGATGTGCTGGCGGTGCTCGCCACGGGGCGGCGGCTGGATGAACTGGAAGGATCGGAGAGCGCGGTGGTCCGGGAGCAGGTGTTGTCTTATCTGGCCGGATCCGTGGGCGGCGGCATCACACAGCGGGCCGGGCGGGCCATCGGGCTCAGCCAGGTGCGCATCGAGCCGAGCCTGATTGCGTCGGAAACCGAGCCCACCGCGCGGCTCACGCTGGGCCAGGATTTCACGCGGCAACTGGGCCTGGTTTATTCGATGAACCTGCGCGATTCGAGCGACCAGATCTGGATCGGCAAATACGACATCACGCGGCGCTTCACGACGCGCGCTATCCGGCAGAGCGATGAATCCTACCGGTTCCAGTTCCAGCATGATGTGCAGTTCGGCGGCCGCAAGCCGGATGCGCCGGCCAAGAAGCAACGCAGCGCGCAGACAGTGATGAAGATCGCCATCACCGGGGATTCGCCGTTTCCGGTGAAGGATATCGAGGGCTGGCTGGGGCTGCGCTCTGGCAGCCGCTACGATTTTTTCCAATTGCGCAAGGGAATGGATCGTATTCGGAATAAACACGCGGATAAAGGATATCTGGAAGTGCGCGTGACCAACACGCGGCAGGAGCGGCCCGGGGAGATCGATCTGACGGTGGACGTAAAGGCGGGGCAGCGGATCGAACTGGCGTATGAGGGCTGGGATCCGTCGCGAGGAGAACGCAAGGAGTTGCGCGAAACCTGGCGCAGCGGATCGTTTGAGACATTGCGGCTGCGCTCCATTGAGCGTAAAGCGCTGCAGTTGCTCTCCGCCGATGGCTATTTGCGGGCCAAGGTTACCGTGACTCCGCGCACGCAGGGCGATCGCAAGCTGGTGTTGGTGGAAGCCACGCGCGGGCTGCGCTATGCGCGCGGCAGGCCTCGCTTCACGGGCGTTCCGCGAGAGCGCGAACGGGCGCTGCTGCGGCTGGTGGAGCCCGACAATCTCGCGTACTCCGATCCGGCGCGCGCCGCCGCGCTGATTCGCGACCGCTTCTTCCGCGAGGGCTTTCTGGATGCGGAAGTGAAACCGCCATCGTTCACTTATGACGATGCCAGCAAGTCCGCTCAGGCGGCGTTCGATATCCGGCTGGGCCCGCAGTATCACATCGGGGAGATCCGTTTCGAGGGCGCACGAAAGATTCCCGCCGATCAGTTGCGGGCGCGACTGCCGTTTCTGTCCGGTGCGGTGTACACGCCGGAACTGGACGGGAAAGCCGTGGACTCGATCTTCCAGGCCTATGGCGATTTCGGATACACGGACGCGGAAATCGAGCAGCGCCTGCGCCGCGATCCGTTCACGGGCCTCATCGACATTGCCTACACGGTGCAGGAAGGGCCGCAACGCGTGGTCTCCGATGTGCAGATTGCCGGCAATCAATACACCAGCGATAACCTGATCCGCTCGCAGCTCACCATTGTGCCGGGTGATGTTCTCTATGACGGAAAATTCTCCCAGGCGCGA
>CALFYN010001068.1 GCA_937952345.1 uncultured Acidobacteriota bacterium | reverse complement strand
GGGAAGTCCTCCAAGCACCAACCAGTCTAACATGAGGTGATGCGGAAGGTAGCGTGGCGGAAGGTCATTACAGTTGTCCAACTAGCGGTTTATCTTGCGCTGGTTTGGTACGGCTGCTGGTATCGGCCAACGTGGCAATATTGGTTCGAGAAATGGGTCTCACCTGCAACCGAACCAACCGGGTTTGTTGCGGACTGGATCGACGGCATCGAGCCTCTCCCTGAGCAAATTGCTGCGGGACTCAACTTCCCAGCCGTAGCCGCCGCAGCGCTGTCGCTGGTGCCGTTCGAAGATGAGTTTCACACGGGTGCATCGACCGAAATCGCGATGCATGCTCTCACCGCTCTATACCTTCCTTTGCTCTGGTATGCGATTGGCAGACGAATCGATGACAGATCTGGCCTCGGAGCGAAACCCCTGTCAAAGCGCTCGAAAGCACTCGCCGTCGGGGTGTTTGCCGGACTGCTTCTGCTAGGTAGCTTGATGCTTTGGAGCTTCGCCGTCGGCCAACGATATACAATGTCGAGTCTGTCAATGCTGTGGATCGTGAGCGGATTGGTTGCGATTGGCGTTCGGCTTCGTCACTGGCCAAGCAAGAGAGTCAGTGAATCGAGGTTGCCGCACTAAAGCCAAGGATGATCCGAGCGTGCACGTTGGTTGGCGTGCAATAGCGTGCAACGGTCGGTGGGAAAGAGTGCATTCCTGGCAATTGTGGGAATGTGAACTCTATAACTTACACATTCCAGAAAGGAAGGTTGGGTTCGAATCCCACCCTCACCGCCATTTTAGAATCTCCACATCATCAAACCAAGCCGTTCCACGCCCGTCGACCACCAGTTTCAGTGAGCCGCGCGAAAGCCAGGCGGAGCCGGCAGGCTGCGGTGGAATCACAAAGGTCACGTGCTGCCACGCTCCCGAACCATGTGCGGGTCGCGAGGACCACTCCGGCGCTGCATCGCCAGCGCCGTACTGAAACGACAGGCGCGCACGGGCAGACTCGCCTTTCCGCGTCAGCACCTTCGCGGAGATGCGATAGGCTTGTCCGGGACGGAAGGGCTCGCCGAAGAATTCCCGCCCGAGCTTGGTTTCCCACCACGCCGGAGATCCGCCGTCACTGCTCACCCGCAGCGAAGCATCATCGCCGAAACCCATGGAACGGTCCCATACCGCTTGTTTGGGAGTCGAGGTTTCCCAATACCAGCGGCGGTCTATCGCCGCCGGATTCAATTCCGCCTGGAACCGGTTCAGCGGCAAGTACAGCGGAACCTTCCAGAGATCCCACCACGCTTGCGGGATTTCCAGCAGCTTCGCCCGTTTGCTTCGTTCCTCCACTTCCGCCCTGGTTTGCAGCCGCAGCCGGAAACGTGCCTGCAGCTTGCTGCCACCGGGTAACGCGTGGCGATCGTTCTGGCCGAAGTGAGCATCGGGAGGCACCAGTTCGTGCAGCCGCCGGGAGGGATGTACCCGCCGGATCATGTGCAGGTCATACGAATAAGCGCAGAGTTCGGCAAACGTTTCCGGCGCGGTGCCGGGGTCCAGTTCGAATACCGGATTCACCTGTGCGGGTCCATCCAGGCCGATGAATCCCTCTCGTTCGTGGAAGTAGATATTGAACTTGTTGGCAGCATCGGCGTGGTTGAGTGGGATCACCCGGATAGCGCCGCCGCCGTCCCGGTACAGCACGTTCCGCCATTCCTCGCCGGATACCACGCGGTCCACCGGCCAGTAGATGTCGGTGAACTCCACTCCCGACTGCGGCGTGATCAGCCACGAGGCTGATGGAGCAATCGTGAGCGTGGTTGCGAAATCGATGCGATAACCATTCCCGGAGGGTTCGCGCCGGATCGCCGCCGTGTATTCACTCGAGGCCGTATCGCCCTCGTTGGTGGTCTTCACCAGCACCTCCAGACGATCGGGAAAGGCCTTGGCGCGGAGATCCCGCACCCGAGACACACTCCGTCCTGGGCCTTCGTTGTTCACGTACTGCCACCAAAACAAGGACATTCGTCCCACGACGGTGGGCAGGCCGGAGCCCAGGCGCACATCGGTCAGCCACGGGCTGCCGTCGGCTCGAAGCATGACCTTCGCCAATACCTCGGTCCCATCCAGGAGCACCAGATTGCGGCCTTCCTGGCGGACACCGAACCCTGCGCCGAGGGCAAGCGAGACAGGCAGTAGCGCCGCCACTGTTATGCGAAGGCTGTGTTTCATCGCCAATGCACCGGTTCCAAACCTCGGGGCGCCAAACGCTGGGACAGGCTTCCCCGCCGCACCTGAAATCCACCGTTTGCTTCCTGCTGCGGATAGATCCACAGGCCGCCTCGCGGGTCTAACGCGGCCCAGTAGAGACGTTCCGACTCCGGCACGATAGCGAATTCGCCCAGCTTCATTTCCGATACTCCTCCGCGGATATCGGGGGATTCGAAGAACTCGCAGTCGGCGGCGGGAGCAGTCCGCACCAGGTCATCGTGGAGGGCATTGTACACCACCTCCAGCCGGAAGTCCTCGCCGCGGCAGATGACCTCCCTACGGTTCCCCGTGACCCGGTCCGTCACGGTAACCGATGCTGGTTCCGCCCGGTCGCCGTTGCCCGTGGACAGTTCCAGGAAGAAGCCGGAGCGCAGGGCTGCGCATTCGGCCGCAGTGAAGTCGCGCGCCGGTCCCCGATAGCCATAGAAGTGCACGACAAGGTAGCGGTTCACCCGCTCGATCCGGCACACGTTCGAGCTTGGGTTCAGAGGTGCGCCCAGCGGATGCAGAGCGATCCGGCAATCGCCGTCCCGCAGAATCACCCAGTTGGGCCAAGTCCCCTCGTAGGGAAGCGCACTCAGGGTGCGCCCGTCCACAGTGATCGCTTCCACGCGTGAAAAATGTTCGGGCAGCAGGATGCTTTGCCGGAATCCGGTGACCCCGCGCCAGGTTTGGATCTTCGGATTCCCCACCAGCACGGCTCGATTGGCTTGCTGCGCGGTAACCGACCTTCCGCGATCAGCCAGAAATGTGGCGCCATGCGCGCCGGGCACGTCCCCTTCCTGCGTGTATCGTGCAAACAGTGTGCGGACGTTCCGGGGTTCACGAGGCTGCCGCGCCAGCCACGTCGCGAACAGGTTGTCGGTGTGGTTTCCGTTGGCGTACATCTGCGATGCCGTGCCCAGGGAATAAACAGGGTGTTGATAGCTGGTGAGCGCGCGCCTCCCGCCACGGTACCAGATGCCGGAGCCGGACTCCTGGAAATCGCCCACAAAGGTGGATGAGCGGACTGTCACGGGCAAGCGGCGGCCAGTGGCCAGTTGGGGGATCATCGGGGGCGGATGATAATCGGCCAAGGCGATGGCCGCGTATTGCCCCTGCAGGAAGACGCGCCCGCCCTGGTGGTAGTCGAGATGCGGGTCCGGTTTGTAGACATGCTCCAGCGGATCCAGCAGCACGGAATCGCCGAGCACGAGATACCACAGCAATAGCAGGTTGCTGGCCTGGCCCGTCGAGTCTGCCGCATAGGCGCGCGAGAAGGGACCGGCGGGCAGCCCGGTGGGTGCGTGCCAGAAGCCTGCCTGTGTCAACCAGAATCGTTGCTCAATGGCGCGGGCCGCGGCCGTGAGAACAGGGTCACGTACGCTGGTGGAAATCTGCGCGAGGCAACTCATCGAGATCGGCGTATAGGTGGGGCTGTTGAACTCCGACGGGCAGCCGGTGGTCGAAATCAGGCGGCCGAACTCGCCGAACATACGCGCCCCCGCTGCCTGGTATTCGCGGCGGCCGAGCGCCTGCCCGCCGAATAGCAACGCCCCCATCCACATCAGCGGATGATTGATGTTTTGCGGCGGAACGCCCCGCCTGGTTGAGGCCGCCAGTGTGGGCTCGATGTAAGCCGCCAGAATCCGCTGCGAGTCTCGATCGAGGCTGTCTGCGAAGCGGTTCAGGAAATCGGCCGCGGCATAGGCCACGAATGGATCGGGCTGCGCCTTCGAGTAGTCCTGTGCCTGGATGACACGGTTGGCGATCT
>CALFYN010001067.1 GCA_937952345.1 uncultured Acidobacteriota bacterium | reverse complement strand
TCCATCCGTCACATGGTCGATCAGGATGAACGAAGCGAAAAAGCCAAGGCGCGCTTCCTGAAGCGGATTCGTAACGCCCCCGACCGCGGCACCAAGGGCAAGATCACGTGGACGCGAGACGAAATCCATGAGCGTTGAATTCGTCGACACAAACATCTTCATCTACGCCCGCGACAGGAGTGCCGGCCCCAAGCACGATGCAAGTGTGGCCCTGCTGGAACGCCTGTTCGACGAAAACGCCGGAGCCGTCAGCACGCAAGTGCTTTCCGAGTTCTACTCCATCGCCACGAAAAAGCTCCGCATGTCGAGCGAAGAAGCCGAAGCCGTTATCGAAGATCTTGCCGGATGGGCCATCCATAGGCCGGATCACGCCAGCCCGTTCCGCCAAGCCTGATATATTGTTCGAAAGTGCTTCGCCCACTCCTCACCATCATCTCCACCCTCCCCCTGCTCACCGCCGGCGAAGCCCCACCACCCGTCAAATCCTTCCTCACCAGCAACTGCACCACCTGCCACCAAGGCCCCAAATCCCCCGCCGGCATCGATCTCACCGCCCTCCCCTTCCACCTCGATGAACCCCAGCCCTTCTCCCAATGGGTCCGCGTCCACGACGCCGTGAACAACGGCCTCATGCCGCCCAAATCCAAACTCCCCGCGCCCGAGCGAGCCGCATTCCTCAAATCCCTCCGCACCCCGATCGAGGCCCATGAGCAGCACCGCACAAAAACCCAAGGCCGTTCCGTCCTTCGACGCCTCAATCGCTACGAATACGAAAACACCCTCCGCGACCTCCTCGGCGCACCCTGGCTCCAGTTGAAGGACATGCTCCCCGAAGACGGCATCCTCGCCCGCTTCAACAAGTCCGGCCAGGCCCTCGATGTCTCCCACGTCCAGATGGCCCGCTACATGGAAACCGCCGAGCAAGCCCTCCGCTCCGTACTCGCCGCCGCCCAACAGCCCGAAAACACCCACCGCTTCTACGCCCGCGAGCAGAAGCGCATGATCAACCGCATGAAGTACAGCCCCTTCAACCGCTCGCCCGAACGCGCCACCATCCCCATCCTCGGCTTCGACGCCCAACCCGAAGTCATCGCCGAAACCGCCCCCATGACCGTCGGCCCCGCCGACCCCGCCACTCGCGAACTCGAAGGTTTCGCCACTCCAGCCAGCACCTACGTGGGCAACGAATATCACTTCGATCAATTCGCCGCCCCCACCGGAGGCCGCTACAAACTTCGCTTCCTCACCTACTCCCTCTGGCTCGAAACCGTCCACGATCCCGAAACGCAAAAGAACCGCCCGCGCTGGTGGCGTCCCAGTCGCCGGAAAACATCCAAAGGCCGCACCGTCGAGCCTCTCACCATTTACGCCTACAACAAGGCCAACGAGAAGCGCCTCCTCGGCACCTTCGACGTCACCCCTGAACCCGCCACCCACGATCTCGAAGTCTACCTCCAGCCCGGCGAAATGATCCTCCCCGATGCCTCGCGTCTCGTCCGTACGCGCCCCGGTTGGGTCGGCAGCCCCGATGCCTCCGCCGAAGGCATGCCCGGCGTCGCCTATCGCTGGATGGAAGTCACCGGCCCCTTTCCCCCACCGCAGAAATTCACGCTCCCCAACACCGAACACGCCATCGATCCCGCCCTCCGCCAATTCCTCGCCCGAGCCTTCCGTCGCCCCGTCGCCGAATCCGAAGTCCAGCGTTACCGGGCCATCATCGACGCGCGCCGCAACAACGGCCTCGCCGAAGCCATCATCGCCGGCTACGTTGCCGCCCTCTGCTCACCCGGCTTCCTCTATCTCGATGAGTCCCCCGGCCCGCTCACCGGCCACGCCCTCGCCGCCCGTCTCTCTTACTTCCTCTGGAACGCGCCACCCGACGCCGAACTCAGCAAACTCGCCGCCAGCGGCGCCATCCGCCGCCCCGAAATCCTCCGCGCCCAGACCGAGCGTCTCCTCAATCACCCCCGCTCCCGCGACTTCCTCAACGCCTTCCTCGACTACTGGCTCGACCTCCGCCGCATCGGCGACACCACCCCCGATCAAATCCTCTATCCCGAGTATTACCTCGACGATCTCCTCACCGAATCCGCCCTCAAGGAAACGCAGCTCTTCTTCGAAGAACTCGTGCGCAACAATCTCCCCAGCGCGAACATCGTCTCCTCGAACTTCACGATGCTCAACTTCCACCTCGCCAGGCACTACAACCTCCCGACCGTCGACGGAGTCCACATGCGCAAAGTGTCACTCCCCGAAACCAGCCCCCGTGGCGGACTCCTCACCCAGGCAAGCATCCTCAAGATCACCGCCAATGGCACCACCACATCCCCCGTCCTCCGAGGCGCATGGATCATGGAGCGCATTCTCGGCGATCCCCCGCCCCCGCCTCCTCCCGGAGTCCCCGCCGTCGAACCCGACACCCGCGGAGCCACCACCATCCGCCAGCAACTCGACAAACACCGAGCCATCCCATCCTGCGCCGCCTGCCACAACAAGATCGATCCCACCGGCTTTGCCCTCGAAAACTTCGACATCTTCGGCGCCTGGCGCGACAAATATCGTTCCACCGAAGAAGGCGAACCCGTCCAAGGCATCGGCAAGAACGGCCACGCCTTCACCTTCCGTCTCTCGCAACCCGTCGATGCCGCGGGTCAACTCGAAAACGGCGCGCAGTTCCAAAACGTGATCGAGCTCAAACGCCTCCTGCTCCAGGACGAACGCAAGCTTGCCCGCAACATGGTCACCCAATGGATCGCCTACTCCACCGGAGCCCCCGTCTCCTTTGGCGACCGCGCCGAAGTCGAACGCATCCTGGACACCGCCCGTAAAGACCGCTACGGTCTCCGAACCCTGATCCACACAATCGTCGAAAGCCCGCTATTCACACGGAAATGAGGAACGCATGAAACACACCCCAACCATCGTCACCCGCCGAGCCCTCCCCCGCCGCCACTTCCTCCGTGGAACTGGCGCAGCCATGGCCCTGCCCCTCCTCGATGCCATGCGTCCCGCCTTCGCCGCCCCCGAGTCCGCGCCCCGCCGCATGCTCGCCATCTGCAACAACCTCGGTCTGCTCGAAGCCGGCTTCTTCCCCAAGCAAGGCGGCAAGGACTACGAACTCTCTCCCTACCTCAAGATCCTCGAAGCCCACCGCAACGATTTCACCGTCTTCAGCGGCGTCTCGCACCCCGATGTCGATGGCAGCCATTCCTCGGAAATCTGCTTTCTCACCGCCGCCCCGCACCCGGCCAACGGCGGCTTCCGCAACACCATCTCCCTCGATCAATTCATGGCCGAGCAGATCGGAGTCAAAACCCGCTTCCCATCGCTCACCCTCGGTGTCAACGTGAACCGCGGCCAGCGCAGCCTCAGCTTCACTGGCTCCGGGGTCATGATCCCCTGCGAAGAGAGCCCCGCGGGCCTCTACAAAAAGCTCTTCCTGCAAGGCAGCCCCGAAGAAATCGAAAAGCAGATCGCCCGTCTCCGCCTCGGCGAGAGCATCATGGATTCCGTCGCCGCCCACGCCGGCGGCCTCCAGCAGAACCTCGGCCCGCGAGACAAAGAGCGTCTTGATCAATACATGACCGGCGTCCGCGAACTCGAGCGCCGCATGTCCATCGCCCGCGAATGGGAGCGCAAGCCCAAAGCCAAAACCACGCACCCCGCCCCCGTCGACGCACCCGACAGCCGCGCCTACATGGAAAAAACGCGACTCATGTACGACATGTCCAAGCTCGCCTTCGAAACCGATTCCACCCGTCTCATCACCCTCTTCCTCGACAGCAGCAACTCCCCGGCCATCGACATCGAAGGCATCCAGATCACCGACGGTTATCACAACCTCTCACATCACGGCCGCAACGAAAGCAAGCTCAAGCAACTCGACGCCATTGACCGCCGCCACATGTCCCTGCTCGCCGGATTGCTCGGCTCCCTCAAAGCCTCCACCGAAGATGGCGAAACGCTCCTCGACCGCACCATGGTCCTCTACGGCAGCAACTTCGGCGACGCCAATAAGCACACCACCACCAACATGCCCATCATCCTCGCCGGCGGCGGCTTCCAACACGGCCAGCACCTCGCTTTCGACACCGCGAAAAACTATCCCATCCCGAACCTCTACCTCAGCATGATCCACCGCATGGGCATCGAAGCCGGCAAATTCGCCTCCGCCACCGGCACCATGCGAGGCCTCGAATTACGCTGAAATGCCTTTGCTGGGATGTCACCCGAGCAGGTTGATTCCGGATCACCCATTCGCTATCGTGAAGCAAATGGAAGTTCATTTCCCCCCCGACCTGCAAGCCCGGATTGCCGAGCGGGCAACGCAACAGGGCCGGAACCTCGACGAGACCGTACAGGAAGTTGTCGCGCGTTATTTTGCGGAAGAGGACCGCTTTGTCGAAGCGGTGAAACGTGGTGAAGCTGCGCTGGCGAGGGGAGAATCGCTCACCCATGAACAAGTAGGTGATCGCCTCAGACGCTTCCTGCAACCCTGATGGACATTCGTTGGTCGCTGCCAGCGGCAGAAGATCTGGAACGCATCTGCCTGTGGATCGAACGCGACAACCCGGAGGCGGCGCGCCAAGTCGCCAAGATTATTTATGCAGGCTGCGCCCAACTTAAGGATTTCCCAAACATGGGCCGCGCGAGCCGTAGGATGAGTGGACGACGGGAACTTGCGTTCCCACCACTGCCCTACGTTGCCGTGTATCAAGTAAAGCAGGACGCCGTAGAAATATCGAGAATCTTCCACGGCGCGCAGGACTGGCCCTAGGCATCAAGGAACGCTACACATTCTCCAAGCAAGCGCTACCCCTTCTCAGTACGCTCGACAGTCGGTTCTAATCTCCGGTCGGAAACGACCACCTGCGGCCTGTGCATTGCCTTCGTGTTATGGTTCGGGCCGTTAGGGCTTGACCGAAACCATGGGGTGTGGCTTGCTAGAATCATGGCCGACTCGGCAGTTCTGCCTTGGATGGAGAGCGTTGACTCCAAGATGGTTAGGGCGAAGGAACACCTCGACACGCTTCATCCGAGGCGCGTGTGTTCATCGAAAGCGCGAAGCGGAATTTTGTTCTGAAGTCGAATGGACATGAGGTATGGATCGTCCACTACATCGAGGATCCCATCCCGCCGATCCGCTTCGGCGTCCTCTTAGGCGAGTGTGTCTTCAATATGCGGTCTGCGCTCGATAATGTCGTTTGCGGCCTTATCCGAACGAAGGACTCAAACGCTCCATGTAAGGGCACCGAGTTCCCCATAAGTTCTACGGAGGAGCAATGGAAAAAGCACTGGCGGAAGTACCTCAAGGGCGTTGAGCCATCTGCGCAGATGATGATTCGGGATCTTCAGCCGTGCTTTCGAATGTCCGCCGTTCCATAGCACGACCCGTTGAGCATCTTGAACGTCCTCTGCAACAACGACAAGCACCGTGCCGTGACGCTCACTTTGGCGTACAGTAAGGATCTCACGGTCAAGGTACATACAAACGACGGGAAGGTCCATGCCTGGAAGGCGACCGAGACACTCTATTCTGGGGATGTTTACAGAATACCGCTCGACCTTAGCCCTGCGAGCATACAGAGGGGTGCCTGTGTTGAGGCGACTGGCACCGGGGTTCTGATGATCGGGCAACTCGGGCCGTGGGGACAGCTTCCGGTTTGGTCTGTCCTCACCGATCTCTATGAGTACGTTCGCGATCGCGTGCTGATTCCTCTGAAGCCGTTTTTCATGACTCCACCTGGCAGCAAAGGAACATGAGGCGGTGGACTGTTTGTGTGCTCTTGCGGTTCCTCATTTACTGTCTATCATCCAGGTTAGGGGCTTGATTCAGAGCCTCAATAAAGATTTCGAACCGGCGCTCGATGGTGTAGCGCAACAGGCATCACCCTGATACTCATCCAACGTTTTCAGGCGGCCTCAAAGATTGAACGTCTGGTCCTCTCCATTTCCTCCCGAAAGTAAGGGTTGGAAATCGGGTCCGGCTCAACCAAATCGATGGCGATTTCTGGAACTCGACGAGGAGTGCGGCCTCCGGAGGCCTCGACGATGTGATCGCTTCCGTCGAGCGGGCCTCTACCTGAGCCGCCGGTCTGGGGCCAAGCGGACCACCAAAACGCCTGCACGAGGATACTTTTCGAATTCCGAGATTCGGACCGCATTCTGCCGGAGCAAGTCCTCAATGACCCCGAGCGGGAAATCACATTCTTCAAGATGAACCACCTTTGGCGGCCATCCCCTACCACCGCTCAAAGCGACGAAATCGGAATCGGTGGTCACGACGGTGTAGCCGTTTTCTTTCGCCCACTCCCAGATCGTTTCATCAGGCGCACGCTTGAGCCCCACATCACGCACGTGGGTCAGACCTGGAAAGAGCGCGGCCAACCGCTGAATAAGCCGTGGTGAGAGGTTCTCGTCCAGCAGCAACTTCAACTGATCTTGGCCCTGCGCCCAGCCTCGGCGGCAAACTGGTACACCGCCGGGAAGTCGTCTTTCTCAAGATCAGGGTGCTCCTCCAGGATCTGTGCTTCGGTCATCCCGCCACCCAACCAACCAAGGATGTCCCACACCGTGATGCGCAAGCCCCGAACACAGGGCTTTCCCCCACGCTTCCCGGCCTCGATTGTGATCCTGTCCATTCCAACCGGCATGTTCGTCCCTTATGATCAGTATGCCACCTCCTTCACCGGTTCGGCTCCCTGCCCCAAACCCCGAATGCGATAATCATAAGTTTCCATGCAGGCTGAACTCATCTGTTTCGAACCGGC
>CALFYN010001066.1 GCA_937952345.1 uncultured Acidobacteriota bacterium | reverse complement strand
GCGGAGACCGCGCGTTTCTCTCCCAACTCCGCCCCGCCATCGAAGAACTCTGGAAAGCCGGCAAGCTCAGCAAGATGATCATCGCCACTCCCAGCGTCACCGCCCGCTGCTTCTACATGGACTTCAAAGACGGCTCGGAAAAATGGGAGTCCTTCCTCACCGGACCCTTCCTGCGCCACCTCGAAGAAAAATTCGGAGCCTCAAAGAAGCCCCAGCAACGTTTCATCGGAGGCATCTCCATGGGCGGCATGGGCAGCCTCCGCATCGCCTTCAAACCCCCCCTACTCTTCCGAGCCGTCGCTTCCATGGAGCCCGGCATCGAACCCGCCCTCCGCTGGAGCGACATCCAACCCCGCCACCGCTTCTGGCGCTCCGACGCCCTCTTTGAAGCCGCCTACGGTAAGCCCGTCGACCCCGCCTGGTGGGAAGCGAATAACCCCGCCTCCATCGCTAAAGCCGCACCCGCCAAGCTCAAGGCAACCGGCCTCCAGATCTACATCGAAGCCGGCGACGAGGACATGTTCCTCCTCCACGAAGGAACCGAATTCCTCCACCGCGTCCTGTTCGACGTCGCCGTCCCCCACGAATACCACCTCGTCCGAGGCGCAGATCACATCGGCCGCACCATCCGCCCCCGCTTCCAGGAAAGCCTCCTCTTCCTCGAACGCGCCCTCCACCCTCCCGGCCCCGACCCCGCAGCCGAGGCCGGCCGCAAGCGCCTCGCCCCCCTCAAGCGCCGCGTCGGCATCCAGCCCTAGAGCGGTTGCGCCCATGCCCCTCATCATGTAAGCTGACACCAGATTATAAGAGCAAAAACTCTTAATATCAGGAGTCAGCAGACCATGAAATCAATCGTCTTCCTTGCCATCTTCACAGCCACGTCCGCATTCGCCCAGGAATCCCGCGCCACCATCGTCGGCCGCGTCTCCGATCCCACCGGCGCCGTCATCGCCGGTGCTGCCATTCAAGCCAGAAACCTCGACACCAACGCCGCCGTCGACACCACCACCAACGAAGGCGGCAACTTCGAAATCCCCTACCTTCTCCCCGGCCCTTACACCTTAGCCGTCGAAATGACCGGCTTCAAAAAGTCCACCCGCGAGCGCGTCGAACTCCGCGTCAATGACCGCCTCAAGCTCGATTTCACCCTCGAACTCGGCAGCGCCTCCGAATCCGTCACCATCACCGCCGAAACCCCGCTGCTCGAATCCTCCACCGCCAACATCGGCCTCATCATGGATGAACGCCGCGTCGCCGAACTCCCCACCGTCGGCGGCAACGCCTTCTACCTCGCCCGCCTCACTCCCGGAGTCCTCTCCAGTGGCGGACGCTCCGCCGGCAATCCCATGGACAACGGAGCCGCCACTGGCGTCATCGCCAACGGCACTCGCGGCGGCTCCAGCGAAGTCAGCGTCGACGGCTCCCCCAACATGACCAACCGCAACGCTGTGTTCTCGCCCCCGCAGGATCTCGTCCAGGAGTTCAAAATCCAGACCGCCACCTACGACGCCTCCATCGGCCACGCCGCCGGCGCCGTCACCAACGTCAGCATGAAGTCCGGCACCAACCGCATTCACGGTACCGGCTATTTCAACAACTCCACCCTCCGCGCTGTGCCCTGGTTCACCAACCGCTTCCTCTACGATCCCCGCACGGTCCTCACTCCCGAAGAGCGCGACCGCGCCGTACCCAGTTGGCTCCACCGCCGCGCCGGCGCCACCATGAGCGGCCCCGTCTGGATCCCCAAGGTCTACGACGGCCGTAACAAAACCTTCTTCACGTTCGGATTCGAAGATCTCACCATCCAGCGCAATCTCTCCATCACCGCCACTGTCCCCACCATGGCCCAGCGTGGCGGCAATTTCTCTGACCTCCTCCGCCTCGGCTCCCGCTATCAGATCTACGATCCCTTCACCATCGCTCCCGCCGCCGGTGGCCGCTTCAGCCGCCTGCCCCTTGCCGGCAACATCGTCCCCGCCAGCCGCATCAACCCCGTTGCCGCCAAAATCATTGGCTATTATCCCCAGCCCAACCAGCCTGGCCAGAACGCCGAAGAGCGCAACAATTTCTTCAACACCCGCAACATCGATCGCGAAAACTACACCTACACCAACCGCTTCGATCACGCCTTCAGCGGCAACAACCGCATGTTCGTCCGCTGGTTCAATCAGCAGCACGACAACTACAACAACGCCCTCGGAACCATCACCAATATCGACACCGTAGACCGCACCGCATGGGGCATCGTTCTCGATGACGTCCACGTCTTCAGCCCCAGCCTCATCCTCAACCTGCGCTACGGCATCAGCTACCAGAGCGACATCAACGGCCGCGGCAGCCAGGGGTTTGACCTCTCCACCCTCGGCCTCCCCAACACCTTGATCAGCGAGATCAAGAGCAAGCTCGGTCCCGATGGCATCGCCTTCCCCAATATCACCGTCGACGGCGGAGCCTACACCGCGTTAAGCAACAACGGCGGAACCCGCGGCGCAACCAACTACCACACCGCGCAAGCCATCGTCACCCGTATCGCCGGTTCCCACAGCATGAAGTACGGCGCCGAATATCGCCTCCAGCGCGAGACCGGATTCAACTACGGCTTCACCGCACCGCAGTTCGTCTTCGCGCAAGCCTATACACGCGGTCCCCTCGATAACTCCCCCGTTGCCCCCATCGGACAGGGCCTTGCCTCCATGCTGTTGGGCATCGCCACCGGCGGCGCCATCAACAACAACGCCTCGCGCGCCGAACAAAACAGCTACTGGGGACTCTACATTCAAGACGACTGGCGCCTCACCTCCCGCCTCACCCTCAACATCGGCCTGCGCTGGGAATACGAAAAACCCATCACCGAACGCTTTGACCGCAGCATCCGCGGCTTTGATTTCTCGACGGCCAACCCCGTCTCCCAACAGGCCGCTGCCAACTATGCCCGCGCCCCTATCCCCGAAGTCCCCGCCTCCGCCTTCCGCACTCTTGGCGGTCTGCAATTTGCCGGAGTCGGCGGCCCTTCCACCCTCTGGAAAGCCGACCGCAACAACTTCGCACCGCGCATCGGCTTCGCCTTCCAACTGAACCCGCTCACGGTCATCCGCGCCGGTTACGGCTTCTTCTATGACGTGCTCGGCGTCGATCGCTTCGGCGTCAATCAGGGCGGATTCAATCAGCCCACCAACCTCATTCCCTCGCTCAACAACGGGCAAACCTACGTCGCCACCCTCAGCAATCCCTTCCCGAACGGCATCGAAAACGCCACCGGAGCGAGCGCCGGCCTTCGCACCTTCCTCGGCCGCGGCGTCAGCTTCTTCAACGAACGCCCGCTCAACCCCTACATGCAGCGCTGGTCGTTCTCCATCCAGCGCCAGTTGCCCGGACGCGTCGTCGCCGACATCTCCTACGTCGGCAACCGCGGCACCAAGCTCCCCATCAGCCGCGAACTCAACGCCGTCCCCCGCGAATACATGTCTACACTCGGTGTCCGTGATCAGGACACCATCAACTTCCTCAGCCGCCAGGTCACGAATCCCTTCTTCGGCATCCCTGATTTCGCCGGCACCGGACTCGCCAATCAGCGCGTCGGTGTGGCGCAATTGCTTCGCCCGTTCCCCCACTTCGGCAGCATCTCCACTACCTTCCCCGCCGGTTATTCCTATTACCACTCTCTCCAGGTTGGAATGGAAAAACGCATGAGCGGCGGCCTCACCTTCCAGAGTTCCTGGACGTACTCGAAATTCATGGAAGGCGTCAGCTATCTCAACGACACCGATTTCGCCCCCGAAAAAGTCATCTCCCCCCAGGACTTCACACACCGCTTCGTGCTTAGCACCATCTACGAACTCCCTGTCGGCCGAGGAAAGTTTTTCTTCACGGACATGCGCGGCGTCCGCGACGCCGTCTTCGGCGGCTGGCAACTCCAAGGCTGGTTCGAAGGTCAAACCGGTGACGCCCTCGGCTTTGGTAACGCCATCTTCAATGGCGATCTCCACGCCATCGAACTGCCCGTCTCCCAACGCTCCGAATTGCGTTGGTTCAACGTCGATGCGGGCTTCAATCGCAACTCCTCGCAGGTGCTCGTGAACAACATCCGCACCCTCAACTCCCGCTTCAACGGCATCCGCGCCGATGGCATCAACAACTTCGACCTGTCGCTCTTTAAGAACTTCCGCATCAAGGAACGCGCCTCACTCCAGATCCGCATGGAGAGCTTCAATTCCTTGAATCACGTGCAATTCGCCGGCCCCAACACGAACCCCGTGAACGCCGCCTTCGGAAGCATCACCGGAGAAAAAGGGCACGGCCAGCGCCAGATGACGTTCGGCGTCAAAGTCATCTTCTAATGTGGGGCGGGACCCCTGTCCCGCTGCCGGCCCCCCGGCCGGCCAATCTACGCAATAATCTTCTGCAACTTCCCCATCAGCCGCGGCACCGCCGTCGGCGCGGGCTCTTTCTCTTCATACTCCAGGGCCAGGTATCCCTTATACCCGCCCTTGCGCAGCATGCCCACAATCCGAGCCCAATCCGAAGGCTCCGTCGCATTGTTATTCCGAATGTTCTGCTTCACCTGCACATTCGCCGCGTACGGAATGCACTTCTCAATCTGCGCGTACGAATCATCCCGGAAATTCCCCGTGTCCAGATTCATCGCCACCCACGGCGAATCCACCTTCTTAATGATCTGAATAATCCGGTCCGCCATCAGCGTAATGCCGCCGTGATTCTCCAACCCCAGAATCACGCCTTGCGATCCCGCGTACTCCCCAGCCTTCGACAGAATCGACGCCACCCAACCCGCCGCTTCATCCTCATTGCGCCCCTTCGGCACAGTGCCGCCGAACACGCGAATATGCCCCGCCCCCAGCTTCGCCGCCACATCCACCCACTTCTTCAACGAAGCCAGTTCGCTCTCCTGCCCCGAAGCATCCGGCTGGCACAAATTGCTCCGTACAGAGATGCTGTACAGCTCCACTCCCGACCGGTACGCCAGCCGCCGCAACGGCATCAGGAAACTGTTGTCCGTCGATGGGAACCAGTACACCGTCAGATCCAGACCCTCCACTCCCAGATCCACTGAGAGAGGCACCAGATCCTCATACGTCATTGTCTTCTTCTGGAGTTCATTACGGAATGAATAGGCACAGATGGCCGAGCGCAAGCGGGACTTCCCGCTGTTCGTCTCGATCGCCGCTCCAAGCGGCAGCGCACCCGTGGCAGCCAGTGCGGATTTCAGCCACATTCGTCGGTTCATGAGCACTATTATCCACGTTAGACTGAAAGTTTGCTTATGGACGTCCTCTTACTGAACCAGGATCTCGCCGGCGTCGAAGCCGACGCGCTCGCCGTCATTGCCTTCGAACGCCCCGAAGGCGTCACCTCCATCTCCGGAGACAATGCCGCCATTGCCGACGCTCTCACCGGCGGTTGGATCTCCGAAACCTACATCACCGGCGAATTCACCGGCAAATTCCTCGAACAGGCGGTCCTCCCACGCCCCGCACGCCTCACCGCCAAACGCCTCATCGTCATCGGCGGCGGCAAGCAGGACAAATTCACTTCCGCCGAAATGCGCAAGGTTGCAGCCGCCGTGCTCCGCGCCTGGAAACCAAAGAAGTGCGCCCGCCTCGCTCTCGCCCTCGACGTCTCTCAGCAAACCGAAGAGATGGCCGCCGCCGCCACCGAAGGCGCTCTCCTCGGTGACTATGAGCCCGACGCCTACAAGACCGACCCGAAGAAAAACGAAGCCAAAGTCGAAGCCTTCGCCCTCCTCTCCAGCCAAGGCAACGCCATGGCCGCCGGCATCTCTCGCGGCCGCATTCTCGCCGAGGCCCAAAACTTCACACGCACCCTCGTCAACGAACCCGGTAATCGCCTCACCCCCACCGTCCTCGCCGATCGTGCCCGCGCCATGGCCCAGGAATTCGGCCTCGCCTGCGACGTCCTCACCGCCGACCGCATGAAGCAACTCGGCATGGGCTCCCTCCTCGGCGTCGCCATGGGCAGCGCCGAACCCCCCGTCACCATCGTCCTCTCCTACACGCCTACCCAATCCTCATCCACCGCCACTCACCTCGGCATCATCGGCAAAGGAGTCACCTTCGACACCGGCGGCATCTCCATCAAACCCTCCGATGGCATGGAAAAAATGAAGTACGACATGGCTGGCGGAGCCGCCGCCATCGGAGCCATGCGCGCCATCGCCCAACTCAAGCCCAACGTCCCGGTCACCGCCGTCATCCCCTCCGTCGAAAACATGCCCGGCAGTCGCGCCATGCGTCCCGGCGACATCGTCACCACGTTAAACGGCAAGACCGTCGAAGTCCTCAATACCGATGCCGAAGGCCGCCTCATCCTCTGCGATGCCCTCGAATACGCCCAGCGTCTTGGCTGCACGCACATGATCGACGCTGCTACCCTCACCGGAGCCATCGTCGTCGCCCTCGGCTACGTCAACGTCGGCTGCTTCAGCAACAATGACGAATTCCGTGACCGCGTCCTCGCCTCCGCCAAAGCCGAAGGCGAAAAGATGTGGCCCATGCCTCTCGACGAAGAATACAAGGATCTCCTCAAATCCCCCATCGCCGATCTCGCCAACATCGGCGGACGCTGGGGCGGAGCCGTCTCCGCCGCCAAATTCCTCGAGGAATTCTCCGGCGGCAAGCCCTGGGTCCACCTCGATATCGCGGGCACCGCATGGCTCGAAGAAGGCAAGCCCTTCCTCGCCAAAGGCCCCAGCGGCGTCTGCGTCCGCACCTTCGTCAACCTCGCCATGAGTCT
>CALFYN010001065.1 GCA_937952345.1 uncultured Acidobacteriota bacterium | reverse complement strand
CAGGATTTAAGAGGTTTTCGGTGCCGTAGAGAGGATCGTTGTTGACGATCTTCGGGCCATCCGGGCCGTGTTCGATTGAGGCGACAAGGGCAGGTTGATAGCCCCCCTGTGTGAGAAGCAGATATTTGCCGTCGGGGGAGAATGATGATGGATAGAGACGGTCGAATATCTTGACTGGTTTCCCCGCGCCGTCGGATCGTAGCGAGAAAATCCCGGCATCGGTGGAAAACACAATGTAGTCCCCTTTCGGGGTGAATACCGGATTCCCGCTGTTCTCGAAAGTGAGACGAGTACTTGCTGCCGTCTGTGTGTCGGCGATCCAAATGCTGCCTTCACGGCCATAGGCCAATTGCTTGCCGTCGGCGGAAAGCGAAAAACCACCAGCCGCCGACTGGCTCACCAGGACAGCCCCGGCAAGGCCAGATGGCTCCACCCAACGGAGTTCGTTCGACCCGTTGCTGCTGTCGCGTCGATAGATGAGGGTGCCGTCCCGTGAGGCGGACAAGTGTGAGTAACCGATGTTGGGCTGATCGCGCACGTTTTGCAGCACCGGAATGGGTGAACCCGACACCTCGAGTTTGTCAGGATCAAACGCGATGGCAAATACCGTGCCATTGTTTGTGTAAAGAATATGGCCTGAGTGGAGGTAGTGTGGGTACATGCCGCCGCGAATGAGGGACTTGCGCTGGCCAGTCGCCACGACGACGACTTCGATGGTGGCGTCTTGAAAG
Source organism: uncultured Acidobacteriota bacterium (assembly GCA_937952345.1). Taxonomy (GTDB): domain Bacteria; phylum Acidobacteriota; class Terriglobia; order Bryobacterales; family Bryobacteraceae; genus CADEFT01. The sequence continues at coordinate 2,253 of CALFYN010001065.1, read as the reverse complement.
GTGGACCTATCCGAGGATGCGGAGAAGAGCACCGCTTTGCCCCCTGGAAGGGCTTGGGGGAACCTGTGTGCCACTTCCTTGCGCTGCGGGTCGAGTTGTGTGAACGGCTGGGGTGTGCCACCGGCGTCGGGAATCTTCACGAGTCCACCTGTATTCTGAATCGAAGCGATGATGAAGCCGTCATCGGTCCATGTCGCGCCGCGGCTCTGACCTTCCACGGGAATATCGCACAAGGGGATGGGTGTGCCCCCATCGGCGAGCACCTTTCGCAGTTTGTGGTCGAAGAATCCGATCCATTTGCCGTCGGGAGAGAAGAAGGGGCCTTGCACACCGTTGGAGGTGAGGAGGGTTGGTTGCGGGTCGCTGAGCCTCCGGGTGTAGAGTTTGCGTGTGCCTTCCATGTAGAGAATGCGCGTTCCATCGGGTGAGATGACGACGCTGGAACCAGCGGAGAATGTTTGCGGCAACGCAGTACCCATCTCGACATCGAGAGATACCAGGGGCTTTTCGAGAGTCTTCGCAGGCCATAGCAGCAAGGCGAGTGAGACGAGCAGGGCGGCGATGCTGACGGCGGCGATCATCCGCCAGGGAGTTTTCGATAGGGAGGCGGGCGCTACCGTTTCCGTGGGCTGTGGGTTCTCGAGCGCCAGGCGCGCTTCGCCGATGTCGCGCATTCGTAGACGCGGGTCCGGGGCGAGACAGCGGGTGAGCAGCGGGCGGAGTTGCGGAGGAACTGCGCTCACGTCCGGTTTTTGGGTAAGCACGGCGGCGAGGGTGTGCGAGATGGTCTCGCCTTCGAACATGCGGCGTCCGGTGACCATTTCCCAGAGGACGACGCCGAAGGACCAAATGTCGGTGCGGCGGTCGACGGGTTTGCCGGAGGCTTGCTCGGGCGACATGTAGCCTGGGGTGCCTATGATAATGCCGGCGAGCGAGACTCCGGCTTTGATGGTGGGGGCGGATGCGTCGGGTGGATCGGTTGGCGCGGCGGCTTTGGCGAGACCGAAGTCGAGGATCTTGATGCCTTGTTGGGTGAGCTTGATGTTGTCGGGTTTGAGGTCGCGATGGATGATGCCGCGGTCGTGGGCGACTTCGATGGCGGAAGCAATCTGAATCGCCATGGGGACGGCTTCCTCGATGGGGATGGGGCCTTGGGCGATGCGGTCGTGGAGCGTCGGGCCCTCGATCATTTCCATGACGAGGTAGTTGGGGCCGACATCGTGGAGCGTGCAGATGTTGGGGTGATTGAGGGCGGCGATGGCTCGGGCTTCGCGTTCGAAGCGCTCACCGAAATCGGATTGGGAGAACTTGATGGCGACTTCGCGGTTGAGGCGTGTGTCGCGGGCTTTGTAGACAATGCCCATGCCGCCTTCGCCGATGGGGGCGAGGATCTCGTAGGGGCCGATCTTGTCTCCGGCAGCGAGTGGCATAGGGATTGAGCAGACGATAGTGTATCACCGTAGCTGAAGCTCAACCCAAACCGTTAGACGCCGTCACTCCGCTTTGACACCGGCTTGGGAAAGGCGGCGCTTCAATTCATCGAAGAAGTGGAAGAGGAAGACGACGTTGGTCTCCGGCTTGCCGGATGTGCCGGAAGTCATGGCGAGAAGGCGGTTGCCGGTAGTGGGGATTACCGGTGAAGGCATAGCAGTATACACTAATGCATCGGTGGCGGTTCTCGTGCTTCCCACCACGAAGGCGTTGCCCTGGGTGGAGTACGACGTGGCCATGACCCGGCCTTGTAAACTGACCCAGAAGATTTCCTTTCCATCCTTGGACCAAACGGGACTGCCGCCGCTAGACGAGGAGACCTGATACTTGGCCCCCGTGTCAGGCCATGCACGAACGAACACCTCACGGTTGCCAGTGGCGCTGGAACGATAGGCAATCCATTTTCCGTCGGGCGAGAAGTTGCCCCCGGTAGCTGATTTGTCTTCCGGGAACAGCGGCTTGACGTTGTTCGCCTTTGGACCGCTGGCGTTCCATTCGAGATCCGCCACGAACAGGCCAGCGGGGAGCACCCTGAGGATCAGATGTTGCCCGTCCGGGCTGAAGGACTCCGGAAGGTAGTTCTCTTTGACGATCACCTGAGGGGTACCAGCGCCATCCGCCCGGATGCAGGCAACTACCGAACCATTGTTGTAAACGATGAAGTCTCCACGGGGAGTGAACAAAGGAGATGAACTGTTCTCAAACGTCATGCGTCTGGTGTTGCCGCTTGCGATCTCATATACCCAAACACTTCCCGCCTTT
>CALFYN010001064.1 GCA_937952345.1 uncultured Acidobacteriota bacterium | reverse complement strand
AACAGGTGCTCCGCGCCTTCTTCACCCACGTCGCCACGTTCCTCATCAACCGCCAATCCTGACGCTCAGATTGTCTGGTTGGAAAGCACAAGCGCAAGTGTCTCACACTGATTCACCCGAAACTCCCCCTTCATCTCAAAGCGCGCATCCGGCCCGCATCCGCCGGCGGCCAGACTGATATCCACCCTCCGCGACTCTCCCGGCACCAGCGGGCCAACATGCCTCGGCATCGATTCCTGCAACTGATATCCGCATTCGGCGCCCGCAGTCTGCCGCAGCGTCAATCTCGTCATCTCGACAGAGTCCATGCCCGCTTCGCCATCGTTTGACAACTGCATCTGCCACGTTCGAAATGCCGTCCCGGTGCGAGGATTCATTCCGGATTTGTCGACGATCTCCCAAGCTAAAGACACCTTGCCGGCGGGCACGAATTTCGCTGCAACATAGGCCATATGCGCCAACACGATCGTGCCGTTAGCGCCACCCTTCACATCGGCGTCAGCCCATCCGGCGAAGGCATACCCCGGATTGGGCACGGCCTTCACCGGTATGGGAACATGACCCAATTGAAAGCCTTCGTCCGGAATCACTTTGCCGCCTTGCGCCGGTACCGCGCGCGTGTGCAGCCAGTACTCCACCTTGAAGTGCGCCACATAAGAAGCATTGCCCTCCGGAACCGTCACCGTATGTTTCATCGCCCCGCCGTCGGACCACTTCAGGAATGTGTATCGCATCAGGCCCTCCTTTCCCGGCAGCGACACCGCGCCGAGCGTAACCTGCGAACCCGCAGTCCATCGAAAACTGGCAGGAGCCTCGTGCCATGCGCCATTCACTGCGAACGAAGGACCAGGAGGCCAGGCCGCCACGCTGAATCCCACCTGTGGCGTAATCGTCAATCGCAACGGCAATGTTTGCGTGGCGCCATTCGACTGCGTAAACCGCACCAGAGGCCGGTACTCTCCAGGCGCCGCCGATGCGAACGCGAACACGTGGAGCAACAAATGATCTGACGCCTCCCGCAGAATGGGCTGCCGAATGAGGGCTTGCACCCCCTCGGGAAATCCCTCCGCCGACCCAACCAGCGGCGTCATTCCACGCGGAACTCCGTCCACATGCACCCGCACGAAGGTATTGCTTCCCGCTGCCAGTTGCACCGAGGCGGGTTGCACGGTGAAAGTGAGTTCCTTCGCGGCTGCCCGGAATTGCTCCGCGCGAAACGCCTCTGTCGTAAACACTTCCCGGGCCACCAATTCCTGCCCCGAACAGCGCACCCATAGATTCCCCACCTGATAAGGCCCGTCTTTCCCCATCTCACGGATCCTGCGGCCACTGAAAAAGAGAGCGAGGGTATTCTCACCAGGACGCAACGTCGCATATCCGTTGCTCACATGCTCGATGGAAATACCACGATGGTACAGGTCTCCGCTGAATTCGCAATCCGCCGGCCCCGTCGAGTGGACACCCACACGCACGGCAAGTTGATCGTACTGCGAGTCGCCGCGAAGAGTCACCCCAGCCGCGCTATTCTTGCCGGACAGCCGCAGCACCGGGCCGCGGTCCAGTGAATCGAGCGGCAGTGCCACCGCCATCTCACTCCGCTCTCTCTCATCCAAGCGAACAACACGCCCCGCCACGGGTTGATAAGCCAAGCTTGCGTGAACGCGCGCGTACGGGCCGTCGCCCAGTAGGAATAGCGCCTTGGCTGGAAACGCAACACGAATCCTCGATTGCCCTGCGCCAAGCACCGCCTTTTCCGATGCGCTCGCGACATCACCCTTCTTCTGCAATTGCACATCGAACTGGTACACACCAGCCTCGCTGACTTGCACCAACGCCGTCACCTCCAGACGGTCTATTTGGCCGTTGCCATCTTCATCCACCGCGCGATCCTCGAAGGAAATCAACCGCCCTGCAACGGCTGTGGGGACAACAGCAGACTGCAATGGCCTCGACGCCGGCGCGTTGCCGCGAAACCTGCACATCAGGAACCTTCGCCCACCGGTACCCGCGGCCGTGGCAGCCAGTTCCCTGCCCGATAGCCATTGGCTGTCTTCCAGCATTCTCGTGCTGTCGATACGGCAAACCGGTGCGGCAGTAATGGCGTCGAAAACATCGAGAAAACTGGAGCCCGCACTGTTGTAGCTCTGCAATGCAATGAGGCCCCCATCCGGCGAAGGCATGGCAGGCCGTTCCAACCAGTGCGCGCCGCGCTTTCCATACTCCAGTTGGCGGAAGACAACCCGATCAGGCGCTTTTCCCTCGGGTGGCTCCGGATCAAGTACGAAAGAGAATGTTTCCACCGGGTCGGCCCCGGTCCACCGCCACTGCTGTATCCGGACCGCCTTGGCCACCGGATTATCAACCGGCGGAACCCAAAGGAACCGGTGCAACGAATCCAATCCACCGGCCGTGGCGCCCACCAGCAAACCAGCCGGACGGGCCTGTCGAAATACCAGCCTGCCGAATGTCGTTGCCGGTTGCGGAAATCTCCAATCCTCCGGGATTTCCACTTCATAGCAGCCGCAACGCTCCGGCGCATAGCGCATCCCCGCAACGCGTTCCGGATTCTGTGCACTCACCGCCTGCGCCACGATGGCGCTCACCGCAACAATGGAAAGGAGCTTCATCGTGAACTGCGTGCCTCCGCTCGTGGTCTTACTGTATCGTGACGATACAAGCCACGGCGGAGTTCACAGCATTTCACCCTAGAAACCAAACCGCATCCCAAACCGGAACATCCGTTCGTCGATCCCTTCCCTC
>CALFYN010001063.1 GCA_937952345.1 uncultured Acidobacteriota bacterium | reverse complement strand
AACCCACATCGCCAGCGCCTCCGCCACCAAAGTCCTCACCAGCCACACCTTCAAATTCGGATACGAAGCCCGCATGCTCCGCGTCAACACCCTCCAGGCCGGTGCCTCCGCCGGCAACTACTCCTTCACCCGAGCCTTCACCCAAGGCCCCAATCCCAACCAGGCCAGCGCCATCGCCGGCGACGGCGTAGCTTCTCTCTTAGTGGGCCTCGGCTCCGGTACCTTCACCAACAAATTTAAGGACGTCGCCACCACCAGCGTTTACCACGGCCTCTACTTCGCCGACGACTACAAAGCCACTCGCAAACTCACCCTGAACCTCGGCATCCGCTATGAACTCCAGGTTCCGCGCACCGAGCGCTACAACCGTTTGAACGTATTCAACCCCTTCGCCCCGTCCCCCCTCGCCGGACCCACCGGCCTCACCGGACTCACCGGCGGCCTCGAATTCGTCGGCATCGACGGACGCCCCCGCCGCCAGTATGGAACCGAGCGAACCAACATCGCCCCGCGCTTCGGCTTCGCCTACGAACTCAATCGCGAAACCGTCCTCCGCGGCGGCTACGGGCTCTTCTTCGCCCCGTCCCTGCGCAGCGCCGCCGGCACCGTCAGCAACACCGGCTATCGCAGCGACAGCAGCTACATCGCCGCCCTCGATGGCGTCACCCCCACCACCTACCTCCGCAATCCCTTCCCCAACGGCTTCACACCCGTCTCCGGCAACAGCCTCGGACTCCTCACCGGCGTCGGCTCCCCGCTCAACGCCGAACTGCTCGGCGACAACACCGTCCCCTATTCGCAAAACTGGAACCTCAACATCCAGCGCCAACTCCCCGGCAACATCCTGATCGAAACCGCCTACGTCGGCAGCCGAGGCCTCCATCTCAATCAATCCGGCGAAGGCGACTACAACCTCAACCAACTCCGCCCCGAAGTGCTCGCTCTCGGCACGCAATTGCAGCAGCAGCAGCGCAACCCCTTCTTCGGACTCATCACCACCGGACCGCTGGCCACCGCCAACGTCCCCCGCAGCGTGCTGATGCGCCCCTACCCGCAATTCGTCAGCGTCACAGGCCAGTACCTCACCGGAGCCGCGTCCATCTATCATTCCTTCCAGATGAAGATCGAGCGCCGCTTCGCCCAAGGCTTCAGCATGCTGGCTTCCTTCACCGGCGCAAAACTCATCGACAATCACGCCATGATCTCCAACGTCGGCCGCGATTCCAACATGCAGAACATCTACAATCGCGCCGCCGAGCGGGCCGTCTCCCCGCAGGATGTCTCGCGCGCCCTCGTCATCAGTTCGGTCTATGAAATCCCCGTCGGCCGCGGCCGCCGTTTCGGAGCCAACTGGAACCGCGTCACCGACGCCCTCCTCGGCCGCTGGCAGATCAACGGCATCCTCACGCTCCAGACCGGACAGCCGCTCACCATCACCACGCAGAACACATCGAACTCCGGCAGCAGTGTCCTGCGCCCGAACAACAACGGCAGCAGCGCCGCGCTCGACGGCCCCATCCGCAGCCGCCTCACCCGCTACTTCGATTCCAGCGTCTTCTCGCAGCCCGCACCCTTCACCTTCGGCAATACCGGCCGCACGCTGCCCGACGTCCGCGCCCAAGGCGCACGCAACCTCGATTTCTCGCTCTTCAAGGAATTCGCCCTCACCGAACAGGCCCGCATCCAATTCCGAGCCGAATCCTTCAACCTCCCCAATCGCGTCCAATTCGGCTTCCCCAACCAGGTGCTGACTTCGGGACAAATCGGAGTCATTTCGGCCACCGCCAACTCTCCGCGCCAGGTCCAATTCGGCCTCAAAATCCTGTTCTGATCGAACGTGGGGCTGGTTCCCTAACCCGCGGCCGGCCCCACTAAAATTTCCTGATCAAATCCTCCTCCCAATTCCGCGTTACTTCTCAAGAGGAGCAACCCACCCATGACCCCAGAGCAGCGAATCACCGCATGGCTCGCCACCAACAAATCGAAAATCGAGTTCTCTACCCTCAACGCCGTCGTCCAACGCGTCAAATTAGACGTCTTCTACGGCATGCCCCCCATCTCCGATGACGAAATCCGATCCATCGTCACCCGCTGGGCCAGCATCCACGCCGTCGGACTCCTCATGCAGCCATCGCCTTCCGGCGCTCCCGCCCCCACCACCCCCGCCAAATCATCGCCCCCCTCCGACAACGAACTCATCGCCTCCGTCAAAAAAGCCATCACCGCCGTTACCGAAGGCGTCACCATTGGCCACAAAGGCGCCAACATCAACATCGGCGTCTCCGGCCTCACCGGCAATCTCAAGAAAGGTGTCCATTCCGCTTCCCTCAACCTCTCCTGGGGCGGCGCACTCAAACTCGAAGCCGCCTCCGGCCCCATCCACTTCCAAGGCACACTCTCCAAGGACAACTGGCAGATCACCGTCAGTTTCCCCCAGGACACCTACATCCCCGACCTCTCCCAACTCTCCAAAGTCTTCTCCGAAGCCGAAACCGCCATCGGAGGCGTCGCCGAAGCCACCAAGCACTTCCACAGCATCCAGGACTCAGCCAAAGTCGGAGCACTCATCAAACCCCACGTCGAAAAAGTCGGCAGCGCCGTCGATGCCCTCGGCGGCATCGCCAAAGCCAGCCCCAAAGGCGGCGCCAGTTTCGGCATCCAATTCGGCAGCCCGCCCGCCGGACCCAACGACCAAGGCATACCCGGCGGCGTCCAGGGCACCATCGTCTTCACCTACCGCTTTTAACTAACGCGCCGGCTCCCACGTCACCGCGATCGTAGACGTACGTCCCGATTCCAACTCGCGCACCACCGCCTCCGCCCGATGCTTCCCCGCATCGCCGGCAACCGCATGCAGATAGTAACGATCCGCGGCGCCCACAACCAGCTCCGGAGCCACCGTGTTCCCATCCACCGTCATCCGCACCAGCTCCGCCCGAGGCTCCCGAGGCAGCCCCTGCCCCGTATTCTCCTGCCATAACCGCAGCCGCAGCGCCACCCCCGATTCCGGAACACCCGCCTCAAACCGCATTCCCGGCCGCAACACCACCAGCGATCCCGCCGGACGCCGCGCCTGCCGTCCCGCATCATCCCACCAACGCCATTCCCGCTCCCGCTTCCCGATAAATTCCCGCACCTCCGCAGATCCCCCCGCATAATGCGTCTTCCATTTCGTCACCGCATCATGCCGCACCGCCATCACCAGATTCCGGTCCAGCGCCTCCAGCCATCCCTCCCACGAAGCTTCCCGCGCAACAAACAAAGTCGTGAACCCCGCCAGTTGATTCCCCCACCACCAGCTTTCCTTCCCATGCGCGTCCTGCAACCCCACAAACGGAATCCGCCCATACCAGCGGTGCAAATACGGCTGCGAATGCAGAAAATTCTCATTCCCGAAATGAAAACTCGCGATCGCCGCATAGGTGCCCTTATCCGCCGCTTCATCCAATAACACCCGCGACAATTCCTCATTTTCCAGAAATTGCCAGATCATTCTCCCGCCGCCGCGCCGCAGCGCCGCCAGCCGCGAATCCCGAAACTTCCCCCACGGATACCCAAAATTCTTCTTCTCCACCGGCTTTCCGAAATCCCGCCCCCGAGGCGCAACCAGATCCACCAAATGCGAATACGTCCCCAGTCCCGGCACCGATACATACGTCCCATACTCCTCATCCCCCACGTGAAACTGCACCGCCACCCCGCTCTCATCCGCTACCCG
>CALFYN010001062.1 GCA_937952345.1 uncultured Acidobacteriota bacterium | reverse complement strand
GATGCGGTGATGGGTCCGGGGGAGACGACGGCGATTTTGTATCGTGCGGGACGGCCGGTGCGGCGGCTTCAGTCGGCGCTCGATTTGGGGTGTGGGGCGGGGACGATTGCTTTACTGCTGGCGGCGGACGCGGATTGGGTGGTGGGTACGGATATCAATCGGCGGGCGGTGGCGATGGCGCAGGCGAATGCGGCGCTGAATGGGATTACGAACGCGGAGTTTGTGGCGGGGGATTTATATGAGCCGGTGGCGGGGCGGCGGTTCGACCTGATTCTTTCACAGCCGCCCTATTACCCGGTGAAGGATGCGACATTGACGTTTCTGCATTCGGGGGTACGGGGTGATGAACTGGCGCGGGCGGTGGTGGGCGGGCTTCCGGAGCATTTGACGGAAGGGGGCCGCGCTTTGTTGTTTACCTCATGGCCGGAGGACGCTGAACGGCCGGTGCTCGGTGAGTTTCAAGCGTTTGAGCTGCACACCAACCGGCGCGAGCTATCCGGGACGCGGCAGAGTGTCAATGTGTTCCAGCATGTTCCGGGCGGGCGCGGATGGACGGCCGGATTTGAGGTGCCTGCCGATTTGTGGGGGTATTTGCGGCCGGAGCGGATTGACGAACTGATGGCGGGGCAGGATTTGTTGCATGGTCCGGAAGAAGCATTGCGAGTGGCGAAGCTGCAGCCGTATCCGCTGGAGGGGACGTTCGAGGAAGCGGGGGTGGTGTATGCGCAGTATGCGCCGGAATCGCTGCTGGGGATTCAGCCGGCGCCTGGGGCGGCGAGTGATGTGGATGCCGTGCGCGAGCAGTTGGGACGAGGACTGCTGCGCTGCTAATGGGGAAGTGCTAACCCGCCGATAGAAGGGGGAGAGTCTATGGGTAAGGCAAAACCACCACTTACGGGAGGCAAGCGTGTACTTGCCATCTTCCTGAAAAGCTTCATCGGGCTGGGGACATTGTTTCTGGCGGCGGAGTTGGCGGTGATGGCTTATCCTCCGATTGTGCTGGCGGGATTGGCGGCGTTCGGGAGGACGCCCATGTGCTCGACGGCAGACGTGCTGCGAGGGGCGGATCAGTATTACCGGCAACAACAGATTCGGGACAGGGTTGTGCCGGAGACAAAGCTCAAGCAAGAGGACAAGGCGGGGTATAAGTTGTGGTCCACCCCGTACGGCGATTTTTGGAATCCGTCGGGCAGCGATGGGGTGTTGCCAATCCTTGTGGCGCAGCAGGAAGGCAATCTGTACGGGCTGGAAGGGCGTGGCGTGAAGCCGGGCGATATCGTGCTGGACTGCGGGGCGCACATCGGGCTGTATGCGCGGCGCGCTTTGCGGGACGGGGCGAAACTGGTGGTGGCGATTGAACCTGCGCCGGATAATCTGGAATGCCTGCGGCGCAATCTGAAGGCTGAGATTGCGGCGGGGAAAGTGGTTGTTGTGCCGAAGGGCGTTTGGGATAAGGAAGAGAACCTGCCGTTTTATGAGAACCCGCAGAATTCGGCGGGCGACAGCTTCGTAGGGGAGCATGCAAAGGCTGTGGTGAAGGGCGTGCTGCCGCTTACGACGATCGACAAGCTGGCGGCGGAGCTGAAACTGGAGCGCGTGGATTTCATCAAGATGGACATTAAGGGCGCGGTGGCAAAGGCACTTGCCGGCGGGCGCGGGATGCTGGCGGCGCATCATCCTCGGCTGGCGATCTCGACGGAGGAATCAGTGGATGATCCGGTGGCGGTGGCGAGTGCGGTGGAACGGCTGGGGCTTGGATATCGCGCGCTGTGCGGGAGTTGCACGCTGGTGAACGGGAACGTCAGTCCGGACGTGGTGTTCTTCCGATAGAGGGCGCTTCATCGTCTGGAGGCGTAGAAATCCTTGAGGCGCGGGGCGCGGACGTCCTGCTCCCAAGCGGCGAGCCGGGACCGGAGATCGGCGGCGATGGCGGGTTCCTGGGCGAGTTGATTGTTCTGCTCGCGGGGATCGCGGCCGATGTGGTGGAGGGACTCATTGCCGTTATCGTTGACAAGCTTCCAGTCGCCGTGTCGAACGGCTTTGCGGGTGTTCTCCGCACGCCGGTAGCGCCAGAAGACGGTTCGGGGTTTGGGGGGCTTTTCCCCTTTCCAATAGGCGAGGAGATCTTCGCCATCGAGCTTGCGCGGCGGTTTTGCACCGGCGGCAGCGGCGATGCTTGCCGTGATGTCCATCATGAGGCTGATCTGTGCGGTCTCCGATCCGGGACGGAGCACGCCGGGCCAGCGCATGACGCAGGCCGTGCGAATACCGCCTTCCCAGACAGAGGATTTGTTGCCACGGTAGGGCTTGTTACTGCCGATGTTCGTGCCGCCGTTGTCACTGAGGAAGATAACCCAGGTGTTTTTCGTTGCTCCCATGCGGTCGAGTTGGGCGAGGATGGCGCCGACCTGTGTGTCCATGATTTCCACCATTTCGGCGTAGGTTTTTCGTGAACCCTTGTTGAAGCCGCCGGGCGGGAATTCCTTCACGGTGTGGCTCTGGTAGGGGCTGTGGGGCGCGGAGAACGGGACATAGAGAAAGAACGGCTTGGTGGTGCGGCGCTTCAACCAGTTGACGGCATGGCCGCCGATCAGGTCTGTGAGGTAGCCTTCCCGCTGGACGGGCTTGCCGTTCTCGTAGAGCACGTTGGTTCCGTCTTCTTCGGAGTGCTTGTAGTAATCGGCGTTCCCGCCGAGGATGCCGAAGTATTCGTCGAACCCGTGCCGGTTGGGGGAGAAATCGGCGGTGTAGCCGAGGTGCCATTTGCCGCTACAGGCCGTGTCGTAACCTGCCTGGCGAAGCATGCGGGCGATGGTGACTTCTTCCTGGGGGAGGCCCATCTGGTTGCGCTCGCGGAGCCAGATGGCTTCATCGTAGCGGCCGACATTTCCGACGCCAAGGGCGCATTCCAATCCGCCGACGCGCTGCTGGTAGCGTCCGGTGAGGAGTGCGGTGCGGCTGGGAGTACATTCCGGGGCGTTGCAGTAGGCGTTGGTGAACCTTACGCCTTGCTTGCCGATGGAATCGATGTGCGGAGTGCGGATATCGGTGGCTCCGTAGCTGGAGAGATCGGCGAATCCCATGTCGTCGGCCATGATGAGCACGATGTTTGGTTTGGGATCGGCGGCGAAGGCGAGGGCAGGGGTGGCGAGAAAGGCTCGGCGAGTGATGGGCATGGGTCCTGGGGCTATTATATGCTTGGCTGAATGGGGTTCTTCCCGATTCTGATTTTGTTTGCGTTCGTGCTGGAGGCGCAGCCGCTGCCGGAGGACTTTTTCGAGAACCGGGTGCGGCCTGTGCTGGCGGAGCATTGCTACGCCTGCCACACGGAGGCGAAGACGGGCGGGCTGCGGGTGGATTCGCGGGAGGCGATGCTGGCGGGCGGGAAGTCGGGGCCGGCGGTGGTGCCGGGCAAGCCGGGAGAAAGCCTGCTGGTGAGGGCGATGCGCCATGAGGTGGAACGGCTGAAGATGCCGCCATCGGGGAAGATCGGGGCGGAGAAGATTGCCGATGTGGAGCGGTGGATCGCGGCGGGCGCGGCTTGGCCAAGTGGCGGGGGGAAGGCTGTTGCGGCAAAGCCGAAGCCATGGGGACTGGCTCCGATTGGCGAAGCGCGCGGGTCGATCGATGGCCTGGTGGGGACAGTGGGTGCCGCGGCGCCGCGGGGGCAACTGGTGCGGCGGCTGTTCTACGATCTGACGGGCCTGCCTCCGGCGTTTGCGGAGATTCGCGAGTTCGAGAGAAGCGGTGATGTGGAGAAGGTGGTGGACGGCCTGCTTTCGTCGCCACAGTTTGGGGAGAAATGGGCGCGGCACTGGCTGGATGTGGCCCGTTATGCCGAGGACGATGTCCGCGGGTTGGGGCAGGCATCGTATCCGAACGCGTTTCGCTATCGCGACTGGGTGGTGGCGGCCTATAACGAGGATCTGCCGTACGATGCTTTTGTGCGCTTGCAGATTGCCGCGGATTTGCAGCCTCGCGCCGGGAAGGACGACAGGGCTGCGCTGGGTTTGTTCGGGCTGGGGCCGTGGTTTTACTCGAATGCTCCGCCGCCGGAGGCGCGGGCCGATGAGCGGCACGACCGGGTGGATGTGTTGACGCGCGGATTTCTGGGGCTGACCGTGGCTTGTGCGCGGTGCCACGATCACAAGTTCGATCCGATTACGACGAAGGAATACTACGCGCTGGCCGGGGTGTTTGCGCGGACGCAGTACACGGAAATCCCGCTGGCTCCCGTGGCGGTTGTGGCGCAGTGGGATGCGCATCAGGCGCGAATTGGGGAGTTGGAGAAAGCGATACAGGAGTTTGAGCAGCGGCGGTCGGCGGAACTGGCGGAAATTTTGGCGGCGGACACGGCTCGATATCTGATGGCGGCGGCGGGACTGGTGGAGCAGGGGGATTTGAACGCGGCGACGGTGGAGCGCTGGAAGAAGTACCTGGCGAAGGCGCAATACGATCATCCGTTTCTGGCGGAGTGGAAGAAGCAGCCTTCGGCGGAAGCGGCGGCGGAGTTCGAGCGGTTGGTGCAGGCGGTGCTGCGGGAGAAGAAAGAGGTGGATGCCGACAATGAGGCGGCGATTGCGCCGACGCGTCCGAAGCGCAACGCGCCGAAGACGCGGCTGCCAAATGGGTTTTCCACCTACGATGAGTTTTGCCCGGGATGCGCGGTGGAGGCGCGTTCGCTGGAGCGCGACCGCTACATGCTGTGGCGGGATCTGTTCCGGCCGGGGAAAAACGGCGGCGTGTATGTGTATGCGGGCGAGGAGATGGATGCGTTTCTGGAAGGGCACTGGAAGCGCCATCTGCTGCGGTTGCGCGCCGAC
>CALFYN010001061.1 GCA_937952345.1 uncultured Acidobacteriota bacterium | reverse complement strand
GGGATCATGATGGAACCTCCAGAATTGTTTTGGGTTCAACGGTATCACAGGAGACAAGTCCAGTGGCATCCTGCGTTGGTTGCTTGCCGCGGTTGCGTCATAATCTGATTCATGCACATCACTCGGCGTGAGTTTGTGGGCGCGGCGGCGCTGGCCGCATTGCATTTGCCGCTGCCGGCGCAGCAGAACACCGGCGGCGTGCCCAAACGCAAGCTGGGGCGTACGAAGGAGTACGTCTCGATGCTGGCGCTGGGCGGGGCGCATATCGGGCGTGTGGGCCAGAAGGACCGCGCCGAGGCCATCCGCATGATGCACACGGCCATCGATGGCGGGCTCACGTTCTTCGACAATGCCTGGGATTACCTGAACGGTTGGGGCGAAGAGATGATGGGGCTCGGATTGGAAGGCGGCTGGCGCAACAAAGTCTTTCTGATGTCGAAGAACTGCGCGCGCGATTACGAAGGCAGCCGGAAGTGTCTGGAAGACAGTCTGCGGCGGCTGAAGACCGACCGGCTGGACCTCTGGCAATTTCACGAAATGAATTACGATAATGATCCCGATTGGGTGTTTGAGAAGGGCGGATTAAAATACGCGCTGGAAGCGGTGAAGGCAGGCAAGGTGCGCTACATCGGGTTCACGGGCCACAAGGACCCGAGCATTCATCTGAAGATGCTTGCCAAGCCGTATCCGTGGGTCACGGCGCAGATGCCGATCAATGTGATGGATGCCTGGTACCGCAGCTTTCAGAACGAAGCGCTGCCGGTGTGCGTGAAGAAAGGTGTCGGAGTGATTGGGATGAAGAGCCTGGGGGGAGGGCCGCTCGAAGCGCGCATTCCATCGAAGACGAAGATTACCGCGGAGCAGTGTGTGCGGTTCGCGCTCAGCTTGCCGGTGACGACGCTCTGCCGCGGGTACATGACCATGGAGCAGTTGCAGCAGGATCTGCGCATCGCACGGGATTTTCAGCCACTGAGCCAAGGCGAGAAACTGGCGATCCTGGAGATGTCGAAGCCCGAGGCGGGCGATGGCCGGCATGAACTGTTCAAGTCGACGCAGACCTTCGATGGTGCGCCGCACCGCGAACAGCACGGCTTCGCGATGTAGGTTTACTTGTGGCGGTAGGTGATCCGGCCGCGGGTCAGATCGTAGGGGGACAGTTCCATCGTAACGCGGTCGCCGTTCATGACTTTGATGCGGTTGCGGCGCAGCTTTCCGGCCATGGTGGCGAGAACGGTGCTGCCGGCATCCAACTCCACCGAGAACATTCCGGCTTTGAATTTCTCGACGACTTTACCCATCACTTCAATCGAATCTTCTTTTGACAATGTGTGCCTTTCCTGAGGATGGAGGAGCCTTCGGGCCCTCCCTGAATTTGATGGCGGGCTAATTAGGGCAGGGAAACGCGTTTGCGCTGCGCATACAACTACCGGAATCGGCGGGACGTCAAATACAACCTCATTGTATCAGGAATCGCCCGTTGCGATTTCGATACACTAGAACTTGCCACTGCTCTTTATCCTTCTGACCGCGTTGCTGATGGCGGCTGATAAGAATCCGCCGGCGGCGCCCGTTCCGCCGCCCGCGAAGCCTGCCAAGCCTTCCCTGTCCTCGGCCGCCGCGCGGCGCAATGAGAACGTTGCCGTCAACCGTATTGACAGAGACGTTCTGAAGGAAGCCAATGTACGGCTGGGTGTGAACTACGCCATCATCCCGCAAGTTCCCGTGGAAACTACGGCCTATGCCAGCGAACTGGGGAGGCCGAATGCCGAACTGAGCGTGCTGCGGCCCGTGCCTGCTTTTTCGGGATGGCACGCGGACCTGTTCGCTAATCATCAGAACTCGGTGTTCAATGCGCGCACGTTCTTTCAGGCGGGTCCGGTCAAGCCGTCGCGGCAGAACAACTACGGGGGCCGATTCACGACGCATGTGCGCGGCCTCGGCGATCTTACGGCGAACTTCAACCAGCGCAAGATTCGCGGGATGGTGAACGGCAACGTGCTGGTGCCGCTGGCCAATGAGCGGACTCCGACGGCAACCGATCCGGCGCTGCGGGCGATGATCCAACGCTTTCTGGACGCCTATCCGAACGAGTTGCCGAACCGCCCGGATTTCGACGAACGCGCGCTCAACACTAATGCGCCGCAAGCAGTGAATGAGATCGATGGCACGCTGCGTCTGGATCGCCGGCTTTCAGAAAAGGCGAGCCTGTTTCTGTCGCACGCGGTCAATCGCCAGCGCGTCGATGCCTTCCAGTTGGTGGCGGGACAGAATCCGGATACGGCGGTGCATTCCAACCGCTCGCGCGTGAC
>CALFYN010001060.1 GCA_937952345.1 uncultured Acidobacteriota bacterium | reverse complement strand
CGGTCCCGCCGTCTATGGCCAGGGCTTCCTGCCCGCTGCATATCAAGGCACCACCTTCCGTCCCGGAAAGAATCCTATCCTCAATCTCAATCGCCCGCAAGGCATGAGCGAAGCCGATCAGCGAGCCATGCTCGATACCCTGCGCACGCTCAACAACGAACACCTCGCCGCGCGCAATCGCGACTCCGAATTGCAGGCACGCATCGAATCCTACGAACTCGCCTTCCGCATGCAGATGGCCGCGCCCGAGGCGACTGACATCAGTAGAGAATCCGAGGCCACCAAAAAGCTCTATGGCCTCGACAACCCCATCAGCGCGGGCTTCGGATCACGTTGCTTGCTGGCTCGCCGCCTCATCGAACGCGGCGTGCGCTTCGTGCAGGTGTGGTCCGGCAACGGCATGAACGCCACCGATTGGGATGGCCACATCGGCAATGATCAAAACCACCTCGACCGCGCGGCGCAAACCGACAAGGGCGTCGGAGCCTTGCTCACCGATCTCAAATCACGCGGCCTCCTCGATTCCACCCTCGTCATCTGGGGCGGCGAATTCGGCCGCAGTCCCACCGCCGATGGCGGCGAAAACGGCGCCGAAGGCCGCGACCACAATCCCTACGGCTTCTCCATCTGGTTGGCCGGCGGAGGCGTCAAAGGCGGCCAGGCCATCGGAGCCACCGATGAACTCGGCCTCCGCGCCGTCAACGATCCCGTCCACATCAATGATCTCCACGCGCTCATCCTTGCCCTCATGGGCCTCGACCACACGCGCCTCACCTATCCTTACTTAGGCCGCGACTTCCGTCTCACCGACGTCGGCGGCAAACTCGACTTGCTGAAACGGTTGCGTGGAGAAGTGTAAAGATTTACACTGGTAGCGCTGTGCGTTCCGTAGTCCATTGGGACGGCGATCGCTTCTTCGCCTCCATCGAGCAGGCTTCCGATCAACGTCTTCGCAACCGTCCCGTTGCTGTCGGCGCGGAACGCCGCGGCATCGTCGTCTCCGCCAGTTCCGAAGCGCGCTCCTTCGGCATTCATCCCGGCTTGCCCATTCGACGCGCCAGACGTGCCTGCCCTTCGCTCATCGTTGTCCCCGGCCACTTCGATCTCTACGAGCAGTTCTTCAGCCAGATCCTCTCTCTCTGCGAACAGACCACGCCGCTCGTCGAGCCCATCGCCATCGGCGCTGCCTATCTCGATCTCACCGGCACCCGCGCTCTGCACAAACAAGGCGCAGTCCCCACCATGGCGCAGTTGCGTGACACCATTCAACGCTGGCTGCGCGTTTCCATCTCGACAGGCATTGCCGCCAATAAGACCGTGGCGCGCATTGCCGCGCGTCTGCGCAAGCCGCACGGCACTGTCATTGTGGCTCCAGGTAAGGAGGCGTCGTTCCTTGCGCCGCTTTCCATTCACTCCTTGGAAGGCATCGGCCCCGCCATGCGCGATACGCTCGAACTCGCCGGCGTGCGCACCCTCGGTGCTTTGGCCCACGCGCCCATCGATGCCTTGGAACTCGCGCTCGGCCGCGGTGCACTGCAACTGCAGCGCCGCGCGCAGGGCGTCGACGAGACTCCCGTGCGTCCACGCGATGCATCCCAATCGCAATGGCGTGAGTCGCTCGAGTTCCCCGAAGAGGCGTGGGATGAGCCGCTCATCCTTCGTTCCCTGCAGCTTCTGCTGGAACGCATCCTCTCGCGTGTCCGTCAACATCAGGTGGAAGCGCGCAAGCTCGCGCTGCACCTTCGTTACACCGACCGCGAGGAATCTTCGGCCTCGCTTTCGCTCGCTCACCCTTCCTGCCTCGATGAGGACTTCCTTCCTCTTCTTCTTCCTTTACTGCGCTCAGCATGGCGCCGGCGCGTGCGTTTGCGCTCGGTCACCTTGTTTGTAAGCCGCATGTATAGGCCTTCGCGGCAGCTTTCTCTATTCGCCGAGCCGAAGCGCGAAAGCGGTGCGCTGCACCGTCTTGCCGGTGCGATTGACCTCCTCCGACAGAGGTATGGGGAGGGGGTCATCCGTAGAGGTGGAATATCGGATAAACTATAACGGAGGAGGTTAGGCGTATACACCCTCCGTCAAATCTTGTATACTTGCATTCCGGTTTGACTTTCCGGTTTTCACTGGGCGGCGGACGTGGTACACCCGCTGTCCCGAGGAGTGGTTTGAAGTTTTCATGTACCATGTTGGAGAGCAGGATGAGTCAGTTTCATCCAGCATCACTTTGGAGGCAAATTATGAAAGGACGTCTTTGGTGGTCAAGTGTTTTGCCCGCAACGGCGGCGCTGTGCCTGTTCGCAAACATGGCACAAGCGCAGACCGGACCCCGTCTCGTGGGTTCCGGGCCGGAAGGGCCGTTTAATGTTTCCGCACGCGAAGGCAGCGCCAATCGCCCTGGTTTGATCGATCCCACTTGCGGATTGACGACCGGGCCGGCTGTGGCTTCTGCTGCTTGCGATTCGCAGGGTGGCCGTGAATGGGAAGGTATCGCATCCACGGATTACTTCACAATCGAACCGCTCGCTGTCGTGCCCAACCCCGATATCGCCGTGGGTCCGGATGACATCCTGACGATCGTCAATCGCACGATCGCCCGTTATCCTAACCCGAACGCTCCGCAGTTCGATAACAGCGGCGGCACGGCGCCGGTGGCTTACAATCCCACCGGCACATACTATTTCCCCCCCACTTCGCGGCAGTTTCTCGATGTGTGGCTGGGTGAAGCAGCGCTGAACGAACTCTGCCCGACGCAGCCGCGTACCAACGCGACCTGCCAGGTGGACAACGCCAGCGTCCGTTACGACCAACTGCAGGGCCGCTTCGTGGTTCTGTTCACGGTCGTTGACAACGCGCTGCTGAACTGCTTCGGTTGCCTCGACACCGCTTCCGGCGTGAACCAGACCCTCACTCGCAAGGCGAGCTGGGTGCTGATCGTTTCCCGCTGGGCCGTTGGTTGCCAGGGCGCCGGCGGCGGATTCGGTTCCGCCTGCGTGCCGAACACCACTCCGGCCGTTTCCGGCCTTGTCGGCAACACCGAGTTCTTCACCACCCCGCAACCCCCCGGTCCGAATCAGGGCAACCCGAACAGCGGTGGCCTGAACGGCAACTGGATGGGCTACTGGGGCAAGAACGACGGCACCTGCGATGCCACTTGCAACTATGGCAACATCAACTCGATCACGGACCTCCGGGTCAACTCCACTGCGCCGACTGGCGCGGTTGTGATCGATTGCCGCAACACCGCGGTGAACACGCAGCCGGTTTGCTACATGCCGACCAGCGCCCGCCTCGGTATCGACAACGACAATCTCTACATCGTGTCCAGCGTGATCAACGACAACGTTCCGGTGTCGGGCCGCGTTTGGGCGCTCAACAACCCCAACAGCTTCTCTCCGGCTTGGGAAGGCACCCGCCTTCGCGTGCTGAAGAAGGCTGGTTTCTACACGGGCGTCAGCAGCGTCCCCGGTGCGCCGAACACTCCGATGGTTCCGGGCGCCGCTCAGGCTGCCACCCCGGTGCAGGGCGACCTGTACGACCTGTGGGGCAACTCCCCTCGTCCGTACGCGTTTGACCAGATCATCACCCAGGCGGTAATCAACAGCACCACGCAGCGCACCAGCGTCGGTCTCCACTATGAGCCCGAGCATGTTCGCGGCCGGTCGCTGGCCACCTACAACGGCAATGCCAACGTTGGCGCGTTCGGAACTCCGTTCTACGCCATCTGGGGCACCGTCGATCAGGGCCCTGGCATCACCGCTCCTGCTCAGCAACACATCTATAACCGCACGGTCACATACACTCACATGGTGGCCGGCGATCTCGGCGCCAACGTGGCCGCCATTCCGGCGACCGTGAACAACGCCAAGATCCAGGGTGGCATCCCCGCTCTGCAGGCTATCCAGGAGCACACCGTTCCGGCGTTCACCAACCCGAACACGGTGACCCAGCGTGACAAGCTGACCCAGCCGAGCCCGAACGCCCAATTGGGTACGCCTTACCTTTACGTTGGCGACGACCGTCCCCACCGCGTGATCTCGCGTGAAGGACACCGCTACATCGCCCGCGTCGGACAGCAGACTCAGTTCGCGCAGTTCTCCGGCGCGGTTGCCAACAGCACGGTCATCTACGACATCGTTCAGAAGCTCAGCTTCAACGGTCCGGCCGCGGAAGTCTACAACACGGCATGGGGCAACGGCGACTTCTACGCGCCGATGCATGACACGCCGGCCAACGTGGTGCAGTATGGCGCGATTTCGCCGATCAACGTGCAGCCGTTCCTCGAGAAGCTGTTCGTGGGTACGACGTTCCCGCCGCTGGCTCCGAGCGACCCGCGGACGTTCTCCTACGGTCTGATCTCGGGCCAGGCACTGACGGCCTGTAAGGACGTTTCGGGCGGCATCCGTGCTTATCCCGGACTGTTCGACATCCGCTGCGGTGAAGACGCCTACGATACGC
>CALFYN010001059.1 GCA_937952345.1 uncultured Acidobacteriota bacterium | reverse complement strand
CGGCGGCGAGGCCGTCGGTTAGGGAGAGGCTGTGTCCTTTGTCTTGGGCGAGGGCGGCGAGGTGGGGCCAGGCGGAGGCGATTTCGGGGGTTAGGGGGATGAGGCGGTCGGGGTATTCGGCGGGGATGCGGCGGAGCCAGGTGGCAAGGGCGGGGGCGGGGGGTTTGCGGAGTTCGATGGCGGCGAGGACTTCGGCGTAGGCAAGCACCGGGATGTGGAGTTGGGTGGGCGGGGTTTGCTGGATGAGTGTGCGGATGGCGGGGGAAAGTGTGCCGTTGGCGAGGGCGTGGAGGGTATCGGTGTGGAGGAGGTAATTCATAAGATGAGGCCGGGAATGCGGTGCGCTTTTTCGGTGAGGTCGAGGGGTTTTTGGGCGGCGGGGGCGGAGAGGAGGAAATCGGGGAAGGGCTGGCGCTGCGCGGAGAGTTGTTCGTAGTGGGGGATGGAGAGGAGGACGGCGACGTCGGTGCCGCGGCGGGAGATGAATTGGGGTCCGTGGGAGGAGGCGAGGTCAATGAGCTCGGAGAGCTTGTTTTTGGCGTCGGCGAGGGGCCACTTCATAGCTAGATTGTCTAGATTTTAACCAGGGAGTGGGGCCGGAGGCAAGGAAAACGGTGGAAGTGGGATAGTGAACCAATATGCAGGGGCCATCCGGCGCTCAACCACTAGCTGTAGATATGCGTGGAAAGTGAAGAATACACACAGGATGGGCACAGATTACCCTTGCGTTGGAAACGGGAAGTATGATCTAATCGGCCTAGCGGTCTAAAATGGACTCGGCGGGATAGAAAATGGACCAGCCTCCTCAAATGACGAAAGTGGTGAGAACCCCTCGGGGGATTCTGACCGCGAAGGTCGATGATCGGGGCCGATTGAAGTTGCCGCAGGCATTGGTGACCTATTTGACGGACCTTGGCGCGCAGGACGTGTTCATCACGTCGCTCGATCGCGTCACAGCTAAGATATACACCAATTCGGTTTGGGAACACAACCGGGAAATTCTGGAAAATCTCACTGGCGAATACAGCCAGTGGGGCAAAGACATTTTGTTCGTGGCGAATGATTTGGGGGAAGACGCGGCACTGGATTCGCAAGGGCGTTTACTGATCCCGACGACGCTGCGGAAGCTGATGGGGATGGAGAACGCGCAGGTTTGGCTGGAGACGGGCAAGGGCGTCATCACGTTTTATAACGAAGCCGTGTACAAGGCCAAGAGTGAACGGGCGCACAAGGATCTGCCGCAGAAGGTGGAACACGTGGAAGGGGCTGGGGTGAAGTAGAAGGCCATGTATGGAACAGGAACACATCCCGGTTCAACTCAACGAGGTCATGGATTACCTGCAGGTGGATCCGGCGCTGTTCTACATCGATTGCACGGCTGGACTGGGTGGACATTTAGGAGAGATTGCAAGGCGGCTGGTGACAGGATTTGTAATTGGGAACGACCGGGACGGGGAGTCGCTGGAGAAGGCGAAGCAGAACACGCTCCAGTGGGCGGACCGGATCCGGTATCACCAGGGCCGATTTTCGGAATTGCGCCGGGCGTTAGTGGCGAATGGCCTGAAGCAGGTCAACGGACTGTTGGCGGATCTGGGAGTGAGCCGCTATCAGCTGACGGACCCGGAGCGAGGGTTCTCCCTGCAGGCCGAGGGACCATTGGACATGCGAACCAATCGCACCGAGGGGATCACGGCCGGAGAGATCGTCAATTACACCGCCGAGAAGGCACTCGCCGATTTGATTTATCAACTTGGCGAAGAGAGGAGGGCGCGGAGAATAGCCAGAGCAATCGTCCGGGCGCGGCCGGTTCGCAGTACGTTGCATCTAGCTCGAATTGTGGAATCGGCCGTGCCCAGGACGGGGCGAATACATCCAGCGACGCAGACGTTCATGGCGCTGCGCATAGCCGTGAACGAAGAGGTGGAGGAGCTGGAAGCGTTGATGAAGCTGGCGCCGGAGTTGGTGGCGCCGGGGGGACGGATTGTCGTGCTGACGTTCATGTCGAGTGAGGACAGGGTCGTGAAGCAGGCATTCCAACGTCTGGCCAGGGAGGGCCGGGCGCGGATTTTGACCAAGCACGTCGTAAAGCCGGCGTATGAGGAGGTGGTTCAGAATCCCGCGTCGCGCAGTAGTAAATTGCGCTGCGTGGAGATATTGGGCGCACCGAGAGAGCAGGGATGAGATGGCCACAGCCACTTTTTTTGACCGCTTAATGGGGAGAGGCGGAGTCCAGGCCGTGACGCAGGCGGGGCGTCCGGATGCGCGGAAGGCATCCGGGGCTCGTTTGCGGCCCTTCCCAAACGACGATGTGTATTTGCACATCAAGAGGATAGACAACAGCCGGGTGATCCGGGCTGAGGATCCGCACACGCCGCGGGTGTGCTGGAAGATGATCGGAGGAGTGTCGACGGCGGCGGTACTGCTGATCGGCATGTTGTTACCGAGTGGATACCGTCTGATGGCGGGATACCAGTTGGAAGACCTGCGGCGGGAGCATGATTTGCTGTCGCGGCAGGTATCGGAGTTGGAGACATCGGAGGCGAAGCTGCTGAGTCCGGAGCGGCTGGCGGAGCTGGCGAAGTTGCAGGATTTCGCCGATCCGGATCCGAGCCGGATTATTCATTTGGAGGCGAAGGCAGCAGGAACGGCGGTGCAGGCAATGGCACGGCCGGTGGAAAAAGCGCCGGCGGCGGCAACCGCGCCGGTGGAGAGAGCAGCGCCGGCGGCTGAGGAGCCGGTGGCGGAGAACGAACAGTAGTACAAACCCTTTTCGGCGGGACTTCCCCCACCCGCCGGGAACAATCCCGAATCAAGCAGGCGAACGATGCAGGAACCCAGCGGCAAACATTATCCGGGGGGGCCGCACGAACCCCCGATGGACCAGGGCGCCATCCGCCGGTTGCGGACATTGGCGCGTTTTGCGTTTGGGTGGGCGGGGCTGATCGTGCTGCGGCTCCTTTATTTGCAGATTTACTCCTACGATGACTATGCGTTGATGGCGCAGAGGCAGCAGGAGAAGGTACGCGAGATTCCGGCATTGCGCGGCATGCTGCTGGACCGCAACGATGCGATCTTCGCGAAGACGAACATGTTGCGGACGGTGGTGGTGAATCCGATGCACGTGCGCGATGTGGCGGTTACGGCGGAGTTGTTGTCGCGGATTCTGACGGTGGACCGGGCGGAGTTGGAGCGGCGGATTGAGGAAGGCAAGGAAAACGGGCGCGGATTTTTGTATGTGAAGCGGAAGGTGGGTTTCGAGGAAGCCGACCGGGTGAAGATGCTGAAGATGGTGGGTGTGGATCTGATTGACGAACCGGAGCGCACCTATCCGAAGGGGGAATTGCTGGCGCACGTGATTGGTGGGAAGAATCACGAGCAGCGGGGCAGTGGCGGGATCGAGATGGGGCTGGAAGAGGAACTGGAAGGAATTCCGGGGACGGAGCGGACATACCGCGACGTGGCGCAGCACCTGTACGAGTCGGTGGTGGAGCAGGAGCCCCTGCCGGGGAAGAACGTCTGGCTGACGATTGACGAGCGGCTGCAATTTATCGCGGAACGGGAGTTGCGGGCGGCGGCGGAGAGTTGCCGGTGCAAGAGCGGGAGCGTGGTGGTGTTGCATCCGCAGACGGGGGATATTCTGGCGATGGCCAGTTTCCCGACGTTTGATCCGAACACGCAGCCGAAGAACGATGACGAGTGGAGCGACCGGCTGAACCAGGCGATTGCGGCGCCGTTCGAGCCGGGTTCGGTATTCAAGGTGATCACGCTGGCCTCGGCGCTGGAGACGACGCGGCTGGGGCCGGAGTCGCCAATCAACTGCCTGGGGGGCACGATCAACCTGTACGGGCGCGTGATTCATGAAGCCAAGAATGGCTATGGCGTGATTCCGATGCGGACGGTGCTGGCGAAGTCTTCGAACGTGGGGGCGATTCAGGTGGCGCTGCAGGTGGGAGTGAAGAACCTGCACCGCTATGTGAAGGCGTTTGGATTCGGGAAGCGCATCGGGCTGCCGTTGCCGTCGGAGGCGCCGGGGCAGGTGTTCGAGCCGCGGAAGTGGGGGAAGACATCGATTGGGTCAGTGGCGATGGGCCACGAGGTGACGACAACGACGGTGCAACTGGCGCAGGCGGCGGCGGTGGTGGCGAATCACGGGAAATTGATCAAGCCGCGCATTGTGTTGAAGCGGCAGAGGCCGGGAGAAGTGGCGGAATGGGAGCCGGTGGCGCCGGCGGTGCAGGTGCTGCGGCCGGAGAATGCGGCGCGGATGCAGGACATGATGCACGATGTGGTGTTGCCGGGGGGCACGGGGTATCCGCGGGCGGACCTGGTGGGATACACGGTGGGCGGGAAAACCGGATCGGCGCAGATCTACGATCACAAGCAGAAGCAGTACACGCACAAATACAATGCGTCGTTTATCGGGATGGCTCCGTTGAGCGATCCAAGGGTTGTGATTGCGGTGACGTTGAACGGATCGAGCGTGTATGGCGGGGTGGTGGCGGCTCCGGTGTTTAAGGAAGTGGCGACGGCGGCGCTGCGGATATTGGATGTGCCGCATGACCGGGAATTGAAGCAGTTGGCGAAGGCGGAGGTTGCCGGGGATGTGGAGAACGATGTGGCGGCGGCTCCGCCGCAGCCGGTGCCGGACGAGGCCATTGAATTGGGCAGCGACGGCGTAAAGCTGGTGGTGGCGCATCACGAGGAGTTCGATGGGCCGCGGGTGCCGAATCTGGTGGGGAAGACGAAGCGGGATGTGTTGACGCTAACGGCGGCGTCGGGGATTGCGGTGGAGGCGCATGGATCGGGGATTGCGCGGCGGCAGACGCCGCAGCCGGGCGCGGTGTTGCGTCCGGGAGAACGGCTGGTGATTCAGTTCAGCAGATAAGAGAACGGATGAAACTGGGGCGCGTGCTGGAATCGGGGTTATTGGCGGGGCCGCTGGCGGAGGCGGCGGCGGAACTGGACGTGTGGGGATTGGAATACGATTCGCGGAAGGTGACGGCGGGGTGTTTGTTTTTTGCGTATGCGGGGGCGAAGGTGGACGGGCGGCGGTTCGCGCAGGATGCAATCGACAAAGGCGCGGTGGCGGTGGTGAGCGAACTGGAGGCGCCGGAGGGATTTTCGGGCGTGTGGGTGAGGGTGACACATGGGCGGCGGGCGATGGGGATGGCGTGCCGGAATTTGTATGGGGCTGCGGAAGAATATTTCGATTTGACGGGTGTGACGGGGACGAATGGGAAGACAACGACCGCGTTCTTGATTGACGCACTGCAGCGGCATGGGGGCGCGAAGACGGCGTTGCTGGGAACGATTGGGAACTGGGTAGCGGGCTCGTTTGAGGCGGTGGCGAATACGACGGCGCTATTTGTGGATGTGTACGGTGTGTTGCGGAAGCTGCGGGAAGCGGGCGGGAAGCGGGTGACGATGGAAGTGTCGTCGCACGGGCTGGCGCTCGACCGGACGTACGGGCTGGCATTTCACACGGCGGTGTTCACGAATCTGTCGCAGGATCACCTGGATTTTCACACGGGCGGGATGGAGGAGTATTTCGAGGCCAAGTGCAAGCTGTTCGCGGGGAATGGGGCGGCGGCTCCGGAGTGGGCGGCGATTAATTTCGATGATGAATACGGGCAGCGGATTGTACCGGCGGCGGGGACGAAGGTTTTGACGTACGGGCGGAAAGCGGGGGCGTGTGTGCGGGCCGAGGACGTGGAGACGGGATTCGATGGATTGCGATTCCGGCTGGTGTACGAGGGCAGAAGCGTGGCGGTGCGATCGCCGATGGTGGGGGAGATTAACGTGTACAACATCCTGGCGGCGAGCGCGGCGGGGATTTCCTACGGAATGGAGTTGGAGATGATTGCGGAGGCAGTAGCGGATTTTGCGGCAGTGCCGGGGCGTTTCGAACGCGTGGACGAGGGACAGCCGTTTCTGGTGATTGTGGACTACGCGCATACGCCGGATGCGTTGCGGAATGCGATTGATGCGGCGCGGAGTTTGCGGCCGGCGCGTGTGATTACGCTGTTCGGATGCGGCGGAGACAGGGACCGCACGAAACGGCCGTTGATGGGAATGGCGGCCTCGGAGCAGAGCGATTTCGTGGTGCTGACGTCGGATAATCCGCGGTCCGAGGATCCGCTGGACATTATCAACGATGCGATGGTGGGACTGCGGCGCTTCGATACGCCGCACATCGTGGAGGCGGACCGGGCGCGAGCGATTCGCATGGCGCTGGCGGAAGCGCGGCCGGGGGATTGCCTGCTGATTGCGGGAAAAGGGCACGAGGATTACCAGGTGCTGCGCGACCAGACGGTGCATTTCGACGACCGGGAGACGGCGCGGGCCATTCTGCAGGAGTTTGGATACCGCAAGGGGAAAGGATGAAGTTTCGCTTGGCTCGGATTGCCGAAGCTTTGGGGATTGGCCCGGTGGCGGCTGCCGGAGAGGCGGCGGGGTGGAGTGTGGATACGCGGACGCTGCAGGCGGGGGATTTGTTTTTTGCGCTGCGGGGACCGAATCACGACGGGCATGCGTATTTGACGGCGGCATTCGAAAAAGGGGCAGTGGCGGCGGTGGTGGATCATGTACCGGAGGGAGCAAAGCCGGAGTGGACACTGCTGGTGGTGGCGGATACGCAGCGGGCGCTGGAGCAATTGGGGGGATGGGCGCGGAACGAGTGGGGAGGAGATGTGGTGGGGGTGACGGGGAGTGCGGGTAAGACGACGACGAAGGATATCATCGCCGCTTTCCTAGAAATCTACAGGGCTGTGGGAAAAA
>CALFYN010001058.1 GCA_937952345.1 uncultured Acidobacteriota bacterium | reverse complement strand
GTGCCGCGCCCGCTACGCCATCACCGACGTCCTCTACAATTGCCCCAAGTGCGGTGGCCTCCTCGAAGCCACCTACCAACTCACTCAAGACCCCATAAAACTGAGAACACTCTGGCGCGAGCGCCGCATGTCCAACGCCCCACTCGACCAAAGCGGCGTCTGGCGCTACCGCGAATTCTTCCCCTTCCTTGCCGACCCCACCCACGTAGTAACCCTCCGCGAAGGCAACACCCCCATTCTCCCCGCCCCGCTAGCCGCCCGCTACGCCGGCCTCCACCACATCGCCTTCAAGCATCAAGGCTTCAACCCCACCGGCTCCTTCAAAGACAACGGCATGACCTGCGGAGCCTCCCAAGCCCTCGCCCTTGGCATGACCCGCGTCGCCTGCGTCTCCACCGGCAACACCTCCGCCTCCATGGCCGCCTACGCCAGCGCCGCCGGACTCCAGCCCATCATCTTCATCCCCCACGGCAACATCAGCTACGGCAAACTCGCCCAAGCCCTCGAATACGGCGCCAAAACCCTCCAGGTCGAAGCCAACTTCGATCAGATCCTCGCCCTCGTCCGAGTCCTCGCCGAACGCCTCGGCATCTACCTCCTCAACTCCATCAACCCCTTCCGCATCGAAGGCCAGAAATCCATCATGCTCGAACTGATGGACCAGCGCGACTGGCACGTCCCCGATTGGGTCGTCCTCCCCGGCGGCAACCTCGGCAACACCTCCGCCTTCGGCAAAGCGCTCCGCGAAATGAAAGCCCTCGGCCTCATCGACAAGCTCCCCAAACTCGCTGTCATCCAAGCCGAAGGTGCAGCCCCCTTCTTCGACTTCATGCGCCAACCCTCCGCCGATTTCAAAGCCGTCGAACACCCCGAAACCCTGGCCACCGCCATCAAAATCGGCGACCCCGTCTCCTGGCCCAAAGCGCTCCTCGAAGTCACCACCACCGAAGGCGTCGTGGAAAAGGTCACGGAGCAGGAAATCGCCGACGCCAAAGCCCAAATCGGACTCTGCGGCATCGGCTGCGAACCCGCTTCCGCCGCCACCCTCGCCGGCATCAAAAAACTCACCGCCGCCGGCGTCATCGACAAGAGCGCCGATGTCGTCGCCGTCCTCACCGGCAACGTCCTCAAAGACCCCGATTACATCTTCAAGTACCACACAGGCCAGCTCAAGGCCCCCAACGGCGACGCCATCACCTCCACCTACGGCAACAAGCCCATCGTTGTCCCCAACGATGCCGACCGCATCGCCGCGCTTCTGGGATAACCATGCGCCTCACTCTCCTGCTCCTGCTAACCACCGCAGCCCAAGCCCAACCCCAACCCTGGATCTCCCTCTTCGACGGCAAATCCTTCGCCGGTTGGGACAAGCGCAACGACCTCTGGGCCATCGAAGACGGCGCCATCACATCCGTCCCTGGCGGAGCCCGCCGAGGCGATCTCATGACCCTCGAAAAATTCCGCGACTTCGAACTCGAGTTCGAATGGAAGGTCGCCAAAGCCGCCAACGCCGGCATCAAATACCGCCTCCAGGGCACCCTCGATTTCCTCCCCGGAGCACGCGGCGCGCGCACCGCCGGCGAAACCGTCATCACCCTCGACATCCCTCCCACCAAGCCCGTCTCCGTCCTCGGCTTCGAATACCAAATCATCGACGACGTCGATGGCCCCGACACCAAACGCGGCGACAAATGGGCCGCCGGAGCACTCTACGAATTCGTCGGAGCAAAGAAATCAAAACCCGCCGCCAGCGGCATCTGGCACAAAGGCCGCATCGTCCTCAAAGGTCTCCACACCGAACACTGGCTCGACGGCGAAAAGGTCGTCGATGCCCACCTCGATACCCCAGGCCTCATCTGGTCCAAACCCGGCAGTTTCCGGGCCGCCACCACAGGCCCCCTCCTCATGCACCGCCACACCGATACCCCCATCGCCCTGCAATTTCACAGCAGCAAAGTCTGGTACCGCAACCTTCGTATCCGCCGCATCAATTGATTTGTTGTGGAGCTTGCATCAGATCGAGCAACTGCATCAGCCGGTCCACCGATTCCACGTCACCCACCACTCGAATCATTGGTAAGGGAGACATCCGGATCAGAGTAGGCGTCGCCAATACTCGATTGTTTTCCGCCGAATCGGGGTCTTCCAGCACGTCCACGATTTCCATCGATAAGAAATCCGCCGGCAATTTCTCCTCGAGTTCCTTCAATCGCGCCACCGCCGCGGCCGACAAAGAAGTGCCTCCGGTTACAAACAGGCGTAAGTGCGCTTGCGCCATACGGTTGCATCGCCCTTGCTCGTATGCTATCACGGTCTGTATAGAGTAGCATAGGCATGATCTTTTCATAGCCTCTTTTTCGGTCTCTCTCGACCGTTGTTCTCGCGGAAGACCAAACTGCCTTGGCGCACTTCGCATGGCCCCGCTCCTTTGAGGAGCGCAGAAAGGGGAAAGTTAGCATGCGGTCTTTTAGTGGACATTCCCACTCCCAAAAAGTTGGGCAGAATAATTTCCAGTCGCAGTTGGATCATATCCTCGAAGAGGAATTCGCCGGCCAGCCCGGCCTCCTGTTGGATTCCCTCGGCAGAATCGTCGCTGCCAACGACTCTCTCGCCGGAGCACCCTTCGGCGTCTGGGCCCCCCTCCTCGATCAAATGGACCTCGACGTCGTCCGCACCGTTGGCGGCTGCTCCCGCGCCATCGTTGTCCGTGCCCGCCGTATCGTCCCATCCAGTGACGACCCCTACGTCCCCGTCCTCCTCCGCGAACTCCCCGAGCCTGACCACGTCATGCTCACCCACGCCATCGGACTCGCCATCGTCAACGCCAACCATTCCCTCAAGGGATCGTTCCGCCGCTTCACCGTCGGGCGCCTCCCCCAAGTCCTCGTCTCGCGGGACATCCAATCCGCCACCGAAGAACTCATCCTCTTCCTCGTCAAACTCGCCGGAAGCCTCGAACCGCAACTGGACGTCGAATTAGCCGCCCAGGGAACAGACTCCCTCGAGATCGCCTTCCGCATCGACATGGAAGCCGAATCCAACGTCCTCCGCTGGAAAGACGAACTACAGCAGATCGACCTCCCGTTCCTCAACCTCGACGGCCAGTCCTGCCGCCTCGCCTTCGACTATCCACACCTTTGCGCCATCGTCCGCATCCCCCTGGGTGGCGTGCGCTCTTAGCGCGCTGAGCCGGCAATCGTGCCGGCTCCTGCTCTATCCATCGCTCTATCCGTCGTCCTCAAACAAATGCCCCAGCCGCTCCACCTCGCTCGTCATCATCTGCCGCGGATACCCCGAAATAATCCCGCTCACATTCCGGAACGCCCGTCCCACATGCATCCCGTTGGCGTCGATCGTGAACTCCCGAATATTCTTATCGTGTGAAGACCCCCGCATCTTCAACACCGTCAGCCCGCGCCGCATCTCCCCCATGATCTCCACATACCGCAGCAGAATAATCGAATCCGTAATCGTCGAAATATGCGCCTCGGTCACCGAACTGCCACCCATCAGCGTCGGTGTCGTCGCCGTGAACAGCCCCGCGATCTCCTTGTGCTTAATAAACGACGTCAACGCCACCACGAACTCCCGGTACGCCTTCAGATTCCCCACCCGCTCCAGCGCCGATAAGCTGTCCACCGCCAGCCGGTGCGGCCGGAACTGCTCAATCGTCTGTTTCATGTGAATCAGATGATCCTCCAGCCCGCAGGTCTCCGGATACACGCACACCACCCGCAGCAATCCGTCCGCTTCCATCTTCTCGAAATCCACCCCCCAGCCTTCCGCGTTCCGGAATAACTGGTCGCGGCTCTCTTCAAACGCAAACAGCAGGCAGCGTTCCTTCCGCTCTGTCCCTCCGCGAATGAACTCCGTCGTCATCAGCGTCTTCCCGCAACCCGTCGCCCCCGTCACCAGCACAATCGAATCGCGGAAAAATCCGCCCCCGCACATCCGGTCCAATTCCTCATTCCCCGAATGAATCCGGATGTTCGACGAACGCTGTTTCAATTGAATCGCCGACAGCGGAATCACCGCGATGCCCGACTCGGGAATCACCGTGAACGCATATTCCCCCTTCTGGTGCATCGCCCCGCGGAACTTCAGAATCTCCATCGTCCTGCGGCGCTTCCCCTCGTCCATCGTATTCCGCAGAATGATCACATTATCCGCGACGAATTCCTCCACCCCGTGCCGGCTGATCGGTCCGTATTCGTCGCCCCGCTCAGCCGTCATCAGCGCCGTCACCCCCATCTCCTTCAGTGCTGTCGATAGCCGGAACAGTTCCCAGCGCACCGTCGCCGCGTGCGGCAGTTGCGAAAACACCGCCCCCAGCGAATCCAGTGACACCCGCGTTGCCCCCACCTTCCGGATCGAATGCTTCACCCGCGCCATCAGGGCGCTCAAATCGAACCCGCCCGACAGAATCGTCTCTTCCGGTTGCGGCGATCCGTCCACAAATGTCCACTTCCCCGCGCTCTCCCACTCCGCTATCGGCCACCCCAGGCTCTGCATGTTCAGCCGGATATCGTCCGGCGATTCCTCGAACGTCACGAATACTCCGGATTCGCCCGTTCGCTCAATCCCCGATGCCAGAAACTGCACCGCCAGCACCGTCTTCGCGCTCCCCGCCGTCCCCGCCACCAGCGTCGTCCGCCCCTTCGGCAGTCCTCCTTCGCCGATCAGGTCCAGCCCTTCGATTCCAGTCGCCAGCTTCTCCACGCGTTCCGATGCTGTCCCGCTCATTTGAGGTCTGCCCTTCCTCAGGAATTACGAACCCGGCTCCGCCGTTTCCCCCGCAACGCAGCCGCCGGCAAGGCCACGCGCACTTCATGCGAGTGCTCCATCGAAGCCTGCAAATACCGGTTCGCCAGATACCCCATCACCTTCAGAAGCAGAGTCTGCCCTTCGCGGAAATAAACCCGGCTGCTCTGCGGCGTCGCCTTCGCCAGCAGCGCCCGCATCGCAAACAGGTGTACCTCCACCACATCCTTGGGCCGCGCCCGCAATTCCTCCAACCGGTGCACCATCGCCTGTACCGCCGTCTCGCCACTCCGTCCTTGCGGTCCGTACGGCAGGGCATGCACGCATGCATCCAGCGTCTCCCGGTACGCCGCGGCTATCTGCGCGAACGCCTCCGGAGCGCTCTCCCGCAGCTTCTTCGCGCACGGCTCTGCAACCGGCGCACTCTCCGTCCGTTTCCGCCGCAGCGCGTGACGCACCACCGATGCCGCCAGATTCCGTACCCTAGCCTCCACCGCCGCTACTGCCCGTATTTGTTCCGGCTCCACCGCTTCCGCCGCTGCCCCCGCCATCACCTGCAGCGGGATCCCTGCCGCTTCACGCAGCAGCGTCACCACCTCTTCCGCCCCGCACTTGGATTGCGTCCCCGCATCCAACAGAATCCAGTCCGGCCGGCTCTGCCGCACCATCGCGATCGCTTCCCCCACACTCCGCGCATGCAGCTTCTCGATGTGCGCCTCCGCGCCCCAATCCGCCGGCCACCCCACCCCTTCTCCGCCTTCCTCCACAATCAGCACTCGCACCGTAACCGCGCTTGCCCCGCATGGGATCGGAACATCCTCCTCCCATGCCGTAGCCGGAGCATGTACCAGTTTCTCCTCGTGGACTCCCCCGTCCACCCTCACTTCATCCATTGCAATGGGCATGGCCAATCACATCCTCCAGCAGGCGCATCTCTCCGATTCCGCCTTCCAGCTCGTACTGCTTCGCGAAAAGGGAATTTCCACTCCGCTTGCAAATCACTGGCCATTTCCCCGTCGAAGCCCCGAATCCAGCAAAATCATTGATAATCAGCCAGCTCCCGATCCGGCACCTCACCGGAAAGGCTGCGCTTTTCCCCAGCCTCCCCGGCCCACTGCGTAATATGCCCCCCTTATCGTCTGTACCGCACCCCCAATCCGATCAGCAGCAGCCCCGCCCCCAACAACGCCGTCGTTGCCGGCTCCGGCACCGCCGGATCCACCGCCACCACCGAATACGCATACCGTCCGCCCGTCAGGTTCGAAAACGTCCGCGCCGGCGCATACCCCGTCGTCGATTGCGAGATTCGGTCCGTCCCGTGCGTCACCCCCGTGTCCAGGGTCACCGACGGAACACTGTTCACCGTGGACCATCCAGTTATCGCACTCGCCCCGGCATCCGGAGCGATCACCAGAAAGTACGTCCCGCTCCCCAGCGTCAATCCGCTAAACAACGCAATCGGCTGGTTCAACCCCGGCTGCAACGTAAACGCGGTCGAGGCAATTTCATTCGCTACCGTTGTCCCCGCTCCCAGCGCATTCGTCAGGTACGCGTGGTAATCGAACGTCAGCCCTATCCCCGACGCGTTCGTCACCAGCGCCGTCACCGTCACATTCGAATACGATCCCGTCTGCGTCCACGATGAGGCAAATGTCGCCGCCCCCGCGAACACTGTCGGTGGTGTATCCACCGACAACACCGTCCCCGCCTCACCGGCGCCTTGTATACCCAGCAGCCCCAATGCCATCACCAAGACTTTCTTCATCGCTTCCTCCTATCGATTCGGCTCCTTTGCAAATGAGCCGTAGATAAAACTAACATCTACCCCTCTCCCAAACGGTAAGAGAACGGTAAGCTTTCCGTCAGCG
>CALFYN010001057.1 GCA_937952345.1 uncultured Acidobacteriota bacterium | reverse complement strand
AAAGACCGGCCGGCGGCCTGGCTCGCGGCCAGAAAGAAATTCCTCATCAGCCGTGTTGGAGACGCGGCACTCATCGCGGCGCTGGTTCTGACACAGCAAACGCTCGGCACCTGGGATTTTGAGGGCATGTTCTCCGCGGCCGAGAGACTGCAAGCGGCACCAACCGCGGTTGGGTGGATCGGATGGTTGCTGGTGTTCGCGGCACTGTTGAAATCGGCGCAATTTCCCTTTCATAGCTGGTTGCCCGACACGATGGAAACACCGACGCCGGTATCGGCGCTGATGCATGCGGGAGTGATCAACGCCGGGGGGATTCTGGTGATCCGTCTGCATCCGCTGATCGCCTTGTCCGATGCCGCCATGGTGACACTGTGCGTTGTGGGAGGATTCACGGCGCTGTTCGCGTCAACGGTGATGTTGACGCAGGCGAGCGTGAAACGCTGCCTTGCGTTCTCGACGGTGGCGCAGATGGGATTCATGATGCTGGAATGCGGGCTGGGAGCATTTCACCTGGCGCTGCTGCACCTGGTGGCGCACTCGCTCTACAAAGCGCACGCTTTCCTTGCCTCGGGAAGCGCGGTGCAGTCGAAGCGCCGGATCAGCGAGCAGCCGATCAGCGCATGGGCAGTCGCGGGCGGCCTGCTGGCCGCGGTGATGCTGAGTTATGCGGCGGCGCGGGCGATGAGCGTGGATCCGCTGCATCATCTGGGATTGAATTTGATCTTCAGCATCGCGCTGGCGCAATTGCTGTGGAGCGGCTGGGATAACGGTGACAGGAGATGGAAGGCTCCGCTGGTGTTGCTTCTCGGCGGAGGCATGGGATTAGCGTACTTCGGCCTGGAAGGCATTGCCGGACGGATTGTGAACGCGGGGAATGGGGGTGGGCACTGGAGCGGGGTTCTCATCGCGGGCGCTTTTCTGGTTGTAGCAGTGGGGCAAACGCAACTGCCGCGGCTTTCGCGGACTGCAATCGGTGAGAAGGTCTACGTTCACGCGAGGAACGGCTTCTATCTGAACACGCTGGCGAACCGGTTTACGGCTTCCATCTGGCCCGCAAGACTGGCAAAGGAGGAGATCTAAATGGTGATCGGAGTGGCTGCTATTGAGGAACACGCTCTAGCCGCGGCAGGCGTGGGCGCGCGCGCCACAGAGGAGGCGTGCGGACGGATTCCGCCGCTGTGGCCGCTCGAGAACTTCGTCGCTGTCAATCCGTTTTTGGGGTTGAGCGATCTGAGCTTTGACGAAGCCGGCATCCTCATGGAACGCGTCACGCACGCGACTCCGCTGATGGAAGCGGACTACTACCTGAACAAGATTCGGAATGGATCCATCTCGGCGTCCAACATCCGAGTGGCACTACAGCGTTGGGGAAGCGGAGTGGAGCCGAGCGATCCCATCTCGTGGCTGGAACTGAGGCTGCGGAGGGGGAGCCTGTCGGAGAGGATTCTCACCGTAGCCGACTGGCTGGATGAGAAAACCGGGACAAGCTGGGCGCCGTTTGTTGTGGATGAGATCTCGAAGTGGTGCTCCTCATATTTTGACCGCGGGCAGAGCACGTGGAGGATGCCTTGGAAGCACCTGTCTCTCTATGAGGCGTGGAGGCGGGCTGCCGAGATCGACGCTAATCCCGAAGTGGCGGGACTGGCGCACTTCCGGAGGCACGTGAAGGAGCTTCCGCAAATGGAGGACGATGCGATTGCATACTGCATGGAGCGCCTCGACATCCCAGCGGAGCTGGCGCAGGACTTCCTGCACCGTGAGTTGATGACGGTATTTGGCTGGAGCGCCTATGCCGCGTATCAGGACCGGCAAGGGCTGGGCCACAATACCGTGCGGCAGATTCTGGCAATCCGGCTTGCATACGATACGGCGCTGCTCCCGCTGTGCGACATGTGGCAATGCCGGATGAGCACTCCGAGCGCCGGCTCCACGGAAGCCAGACATATCGCGCAACTGGCACTGGAGCATGTCTTCGAATCGAAGCTGCTCGAGAAGTTGCGGGAGCGGCCGGCGGGCTTGCCATCCACGAGCCGCAAATCCTTGCAGGCGGTGTTCTGCATTGATGTTCGCTCGGAACTCTACCGCCGGGCACTGGAGGCGCAGGGCTCGGGAATTGAGACACTCGGCTTTGCCGGGTTTTTCGGCATGCCCATCGAGGTTGCTTCGAGCGCGCGGTGCCCGGTGCTGCTCTCACCTGGCTATCGTGTGGAGGCGGAGGGATCCGCTTCCGTGCTCGGGCAGTTTGGCAAGCAAGCAAGCGAGCTTTGGACGAACCTCACGAGCTCGGCCGCTGCCTGTTTCTCGTCGGTGGAGGTAGGGGGCGCTTTGTCGGGGCTCGGGATGCTCGGGAAGTCCTGGGCACGCTCGAACGGCAAGACTCCGGCAGAGAATTTGCGGTGGGACATCCCGTTGCCGGAGCGAGTGCAACTGGCTGCCGGAGCATTGCGGAACATGGGCCTGGAGGCAAGCCGGCTGGCTCCGGTGGTGCTGCTCTGCGGCCACGGCAGCCGCACGGAGAATAATCCTTACGCGTCGAGCCTGGATTGCGGCGCTTGCGGCGGACACAAAGGAGACATCAACGCCCGCTTCGCGGCTGCGCTTCTGAACGATCCTGAGGTTCGCCAAGGATTGAAACAGCGTGGCATGCCGATTCCGATGGACACCGTGTTTGTCGGGGCGCTGCACAACACAACCACCGACGAGGTGGCTCTCTACGACAGTGAAGATCTGCTCTCCGTGGAGCAGCGGGCACAGGTTGAGCGCTGGCTGCGATCTGCCTCAGAGGCAGCGCGGAGGGAGCGCGCCCGAAACTTCCTACCTGCCGGGCCGGCAGCCGGCGACCTGCAACTGGAGAAGGAGGTTCTACAGCGGAGCAGGGATTGGTCCGAGGTGCGCCCGGAGTGGGGCTTGGCGGGGAATGCCGCTTTCATCGCCGCTCCTCGATCGAGGACGAGGCATCTGAACCTGGAAGGGCGGGTGTTTCTGCATGAGTACGATCCGCTGGCGGACCACGATGGCTCAGTGCTGCGGCTCATACTGACTGCGCCCGTGGTGGTTGCCAGTTGGATCAACCTGCAGTACTTCGCTTCCACGGTGAACAACCGGGTGTTCGGAAGCGGCAACAAAGTGCTGCACAACGTCACGGGCACGTTTGGCGTGTGGGAAGGAAACGGTGGCGACTTGAGAACCGGTCTTCCCTTGCAATCGCTCCATGACGGGGAGCAGTGGATGCACGAACCTTTGCGATTGCATGTTTTCGTGGAGGCTCCGCTGGAGCGCATCGACCGGATCCTGCGCGACAGCACGGAGGTTCGGAATCTGGTGGAACACCGCTGGATTCACTTGTTGGCGATGGATGGTGCGAGCTGTTACGAATGCCGTGGGACCGGCAAGTGGCGGTTCGTTTCGGAATGCGCCCGATGAAGGGATACAAGCCATGACAAACCGCAAAATGAATTTTGCATGCCAGCCATTGCTGGAGGAGCTCCAGGGCTTTCGGTTGTTCTATGAGGTTTATCCCTCGGTCGGCGAATGGTTTGAGGTCGCGCTCCATCTGGAAGTCACCGAGAGGCGGCCGCACAGCCACCCGGAGAGCCAGAAGGCTTCGTTGTTACTGATTGAAGTGGCGGATCATCTTGTGCAGCGGGTGAAGTCGCATGCTCCGTTTGCACTGGAAATGCCGCCTTGTTACTACACGCTGCACCCGAATCCAGTGCGAACAGCTCTCACACTGAGTCTTGTCTTTTCCGATGCGAGACGGCACTCGGGTATGGGCGAACCTGCACTGCTCACTCAGTTGCGAGCGGAGCTGGAACAACTGGGGATCTTATCTGGTTCGGAAGGTCTTGCTGGCAATCAGTGCGAGCGCTAAGTCACGAGCGCCTCCGCCCGTGCGGCGGATGTCCGCGACGATGGACTGGATCTCTTTGCGCTCGGCGAAGTTGGGGGCGCGTCCGGTGGCGTAGGTGAGCAGCTTCTCACCGAAGCTGGCCGAGAACAGATCGATGTTGGCAAGCAACCAGCGCTTCAGCTCGACTGCGTCGCGCACGGCGGTTCCATCGGGCAGCACGACAGAGGATTGGATGGGCTTGTTCGATTTAGGCCACGTCTCGCGCCAGCGGCCCACCGGGTCGAAGTTTTCGAGCACGAGGCCGAATGGGTCAATGGTGGTATGACACGAAGCGCAGCGGGGCTCCTTTGTGTGTGCGGCAAGGAGTTCGCGCGGCGTGGTGGCGCCGCCGATGTCGGGCGTCAGCGCGGGCACGTCATTGGGCGGGGCCGGCGGAGGCATGCCGAGGATCTTGTCGAGCATCCAGACGCCGCGCAGCACGGGCTGCGTGTCGACTCCGTTGGCGGTGGCGATCATCGTCGCGGCCATACCAAGCAGCCCGCCGTGGCGTCCGCCGCGCTCGAGAGGTAGCCGGTTGATTCGCCGCGTGTCGTCCGCAGCGCTGTCGAAGCTGGCCTTGTAGCCGTAGTTTCTCGCGGCGAAGCTCTTCGAGGTGAAGGTGAAATCGGGATCGATGAAGTCGGTCAACGGGAGGTTCCTGCTCAGTATCTCAGCGAAGAACCACTCGAGCTCCTGGCGCGCCATGGCGATGTCGGCATCGGAGAAGTTGAATGCGGGATCGGGCATGATGGACGCAAGCTTGCGGGTGTTGAGCCACTGGCCGGTGAAATTGCGGACCATCGGTGCGTCGGGTTTTCTGGGCAACAGGCGGTCCGCCTCGGCTCTGAGCCCGGCCGGGGTGAGCAGCCGTCCGGAGCGTGCCGCTTCGAGCAGAGGCTCGTCGGGCGGGCCTTGCCGCAGGAAGTAGGCGAGGCGCGTCGCCAAGTCGTAGGCATCGAGTGGGCCGGGCTGCATGGCGCGGTAGAGGAAGCGGGGTGAGATCAGAACCGTGCGCAACAGCAGATGCATGCCCTGGTCGAAGCTGTTGCCCTGTTCCCAATGGCGGGTGGCGACCTTGAGGAAACCGGCTCGCGTGGCTTCGTCGACTGGACGGCGGAATGCGCGGGGCAGGAAGCGGTCCACCACGCGGCGCGCGTATTCGGCCGGTGAGACCTCGGTGGGGGAGACTCCGGCGAGGGCCTGTTGGATTTGTTTGCGTTTCTTGTCCTTGGGACCTTCCGCCGGCGCCAACGGGCCTTCGACGGCGAGATCGTGGATCTGTAAGGACGGGCCGTGATCGAAGTATTCGTGGGCGAGGGTGTCGTGCAGGTTGTTCAACCCGCCGATGGTGCCGATCATCTTGAGCATGCGCCGGGTCCGCTCGGAATCGAGCGTGGCGTGAGTCATGTCGAGAGAAGGATCCTCCATCAGGCGGTTGATGAGGTCGTAGCCGTTGCGTCCGCGCAGGCGGGCCGGGGAGCGGGGCGAGCCGTCGGGGTTATGGAGCGCGTGGAGGTAGGCGGCCAGCAGGCGGGGATTGCGTTCGAAACGCTCGCGGAAGAGGGCGGGAAGCTGTTCGCTGGTGTGGTCGAGCTCGGCGTTGGCCCAACGCAGCAGCGGTGTTTGCCCTTCGTAGAGTTCCGCCTCAAAGGTGAATGTTTCAGGCGTCTGCGATGTCACCTGCATTGTATGGAGGCGGCGGAAGGCGCGGATCTTGGAGCGGTCGGTGGCGTCGATCTCCCGGGCCCATACTTCGAGGGTCATTGCCTGGCCCGGGCGTGGCTTGAACTGCGAGGCGGCGACGGTGATGCGGTAGACGCCGGAGTCGACAATCTCGACGCGCGCCGGCCAGGTGCAGCTACGCATGATGTCCTCGGCACGCGAAGCCATGCGCAACACGCCATCGCGAACGGTGGAGGCCGAGAAACTGATCACCATGTCGGAGGGAGGCACTCTCCAGGAGCGCTTTTGCGGCTGGCGGCCGGGCGGCGGGAAGACGATGTCGGCGATCTCCCAGGCAGTGTTGGTGTAAGCCTCCATGAGCGGTGCGGACATCGTCAGGCCGGCGGCGACGTTGTCGAAGCCATGCATCTGGATGTCGGGCGGAAAGCCCATGGGGAGGCGGAACTTGGGGAGGTCGAACAGTTCGCGGATGGTCGCTTCATACTCGGCCGCGTTCAAGCGGCGCGGAACATCGCCGCCGATGGGCGTATGTCGGGCAAGGTTGTCTTCGAGGAAGGTGGAAAGCGTCCGGACATCGGTGGCGGGCGGGCGGGGCAGCGGCGGAGGCGGCATGCGCCCTTGTTGGACCGCACGCAGCGCGCGTTCCCAAATATCGCGCTCGCCGGGTTTGCCCCAGTCGATTGTGTCGCGCTGCAGGTCGATGCCACCTTTGCGTACGGCGGCGGAGTGGCAACCCAGGCAATTGGTCCGGATGGTTTTGGCGGGGCCGGGCAGCAATGGCTCGGCCGCCAGCGAAAGTGCCGTCAAGCTGAGGATGCCGATGGATCTCGTCATGGCTAAGCGAACAGGTGGTTGAGATTGCGGGAGGCGTTTGAGAATTCGCCGATCTCCATACCGAGCCGCTGCATGAGCGTCACGTAGAGGTCGCCGAGCAGTGGCGCGTCCGCGGCGTTGCGGTCGACAGCGATGTGGCGTCCATGGTGGAATCCGCCGCCGGCCACGAGAGTGGGCAGATTCTGGTTGCTGTGGCGGCTGGCATCGCCCATGCCGGTTCCCACGAGGACGATGGTGGAGTCGAGCAGCGGACGGTTGTGGGCATCCTTCTTTTGGCGAAGCTGCCGCAGAAAGCCGGCGAGCTGCAACATATGAGAGCGTTCGAGCTTGACCAGATCGCGCACCATGCCGGCATCATTGCCGTGGTGCGACAGCGCGTGATAGCCGGCCGAGAGTGGCTGGCCGTCGATGGTGAATACCTGGCCGAGTCCGTAGAGTCCGAAGGTGATCACCTTTGTCGATTCGGTCTGGATGGCGAGCGTCATGAGGTCGTAGAGAACCTGTTCGGCTTCCATCATGAGATTCGGCGTGATGGGATCGGTTTCGGGGAGCTTATAGTTGGGCTGAGGAATGGGTTCGTCGATGGTTTCGATTTGGCGGGACATCCGCTTTTCGACGCCGCGCACGGATTCGAAATACTCGCCGAGTTTGGCGCGGTCGGCGGCAGGCAGTTGGGCATGGAGCCGCTTTGCGTCGTCGAGGACATCATCGAGAGCGCTCTTGCCGCTGGAGAGCACGTAGGCGACGCGCGCGCGATCGGCCTGGGACATGAACAGGCGCTTGTAGAGCACGCTGGGCCGCTCGATCTCCGGGAGCGGGACGCCTTCTTTTGTGTAGCTCATCTGGCGGCCGTTGGTGTGCTCGCTGGCGCCGGCGATGAGGTGAATGGACGGGAATCTGGACTGCTGGCCGATGCGGTCGGCGATCATCTGATCGAGCGAGTAGGAGCCGGGGACCTTGCCGCAAAGGTAGTTGTTCCAGGCATCGTGGCCGTTGGGGGCGCGGTGATCGAGGCCGGAGAAAACGGTGAAGTGGTCACGGTGCTGCTCGAGCGGTTCGAGCAGGGGAGGCATCTGGTAGCCGGCGCCGGTTTGCTTGGGGTAGAACGCCGGTGCGTGCCAGCCGAGGTAGGCGCCTACGGAGACGAATGTCCGTGCCTGTTTTGCCGGCGGCTCCGGCGCGCCAAAGGCTTCGAGCGCCGGCAAAGCGAGGGTGGTCAAGCCGGCTTTGAGAAAGCGGCGGCGTTCGAGACGGGAGGAGTGGCGGCGAAAACTCATGGCAGCGTGGTTGTGCCGGGAGGATAGCTATGTGGGGTTCCCGGCAGGGCCAGTATACACCAACCGGGTGCGCTAATTCGCGCTCCGCTGGCGCTGGAACGGTTCCTTGGCGTACTTCGCCGCTTCCTCGAGCGCCCCCTGCGTATTGTCTTTCGTTCGGAGCGCCAGATTGTACTCATTCTGCGCGCGTTCCCGCTGCCCCGTGATGTCGAAGATCTTGCCTAAATTGATGTGCGCCCACACCTCGGTCCACTTCGGCTCCAAGTCCCCGTTCAGCGCCTCGCGGAATTCATTCGCCGCCGACTGGTAATTATTCTGCAAAAAGAAAATCTCCGCCACCCGGTAATGCGCCAGAGAACTTGCCCGGTTCACATCGAGCGCCTTCTGATATTCTTTCAGGGCATCCCCGAACTCACTGACCTCCGCCAACTGCTCCCCGCGGCGGATCGCCACCAGCACGCGCATGTCGTCGTTGTAGCGCAGCACACGCCCGGCCGGATCCACAATGATGCGCCTCGGTTTGCCGAATGTCTCAATAATAAACTCCGACTGCGTCCCCACCACCTCCACCACCTTTTCTTCCGGATTTCCTTCCGTCTCAATGCGCAGCGTCACCGGCATCCGGAACGTATCCAGATCCTGGGCAATCTTCCCCATCACCCGAAAACCCTTCTGCGTACGAAACACCGTATATTCCAGCTTGAATTCCGGAGCACCCGTCGACTCAATCCACTGAATAAAGAACGACTGCAAATTCTGCCCCGAGGCGGCCTCGGCGATCTTGCGCAAATCGTCCGTATGCATGTTCTTCCACGCAAACTGATCCATCATCGCCTTCAGCATCTTGCCGAAGCCTTCGTTTCCG
Organism: uncultured Acidobacteriota bacterium; assembly: GCA_937952345.1. Lineage (GTDB taxonomy): Bacteria > Acidobacteriota > Terriglobia > Bryobacterales > Bryobacteraceae > CADEFT01. Next base: position 102 of record CALFYN010001057.1, on the reverse strand, counting down.
GCAACGCCGCGCAGCATCTGAAACACGGCCGCGCCCTTCGATCCCGTCGCCGCCCAATATTCCGGGGAATAATCCTCCAGGCGCGCCGACTGAATCAGAGGC
>CALFYN010001056.1 GCA_937952345.1 uncultured Acidobacteriota bacterium | reverse complement strand
CCCTCGGCGAAATGACCGGCGAGATCCTCATCGAAAACGCCCTCGATCTCGCCGCCACCGCCAACACCCGATAAGCCCGCACCCGGGCCGTTTGTTACAATCCAGGTTTTATGAAACCTGTTGTCTCCTTCGGCGAAATCATGTTACGGCTCGCGCCTCCCGGCTTCGAGCGTTTCCTCCAATCCCCCCAATTCCTGGCCACCTTCGGCGGTGGTGAAGCCAACGTCGCCGTCGCGGTCTCCGGATTCGGATACCCCGCGCGCTACGTCACCGTGCTCCCTCCCGATAACCCCATCTCCGATGCCTTCATCGGCGAAATGCGCCGCTTCGGCGTCGACACCTCCCACATCGTCCGCGGACCCGGCCGCTTCGGCATCTACTTCGTCGAACCCGGCGCCAACCAACGTGGTTCGAAGGTGCTCTACGATCGCGCCCACAGTTCCATCTCGCTCGCCGCGCCCGGCGCCGTCGATTGGAAAAAAGCATTCGATGGCGCGGGCTGGTTTCACGTCACCGGCATCACGCCCGCCATCAGCGCCACTTCCGCGGCCCTCGCCCTCGAAGCCGCGCAAGCCGCCAAGGACATGGGCCTCACCGTCTCCTGCGACCTCAATTTCCGCAAGAATTTGTGGAAATGGGGAAAGAAAGCCAGCGAAGTCATGCCCGATTTGTTCCGCCTCACCGATGTCGGCATCGCCAACGAAGAGGATTGCCAGATGTCCCTCGGCATTGAAGCCGGCGTCGATGTCCATTCCGGCACGCTCGAGCGCGACGCCTACCGCGCCCTCACCGACAAAGTGCTCGCCGCCTATCCCAATCTCAAGGCCCTCGCCATCACCCTGCGCGAATCGAAGAGCGCCTCGCACAACGGCTGGTCCGCCTGCTTGAATAACCGCAGCGAATTCCTCCTCAGCCGCCATTACGAAATCACCCACATCGTCGACCGCGTCGGCGGCGGCGATTGCTTCGCCGGAGGCTTGATCTACGGCCTGCTCACCCAGCCCGATCATCAGGCGGCCCTCGAATTCGCCGTCGCCGCATCGTGCCTCAAGCACTCCATCCCCGGCGACTTCAACCGCTTCACCACGCCCGAAGTGCTCGCCCTCATCAAGGGTGGCGGTTCCGGCCGCGTCCAGCGCTAGCCGGAAATCCCGGCAGCACCCGCCGGCGCGAATATAATGAAGAGATGAGACGACGCCAATTGCTGGCGGGACTGGGCGCGCTGCCTTTGCTCGGCGCCGACGTCCCCCGCCCTTCCCCCGATTTCGAAGTGGCCTTGCCCGACGGCCGGAAGGTGAAACTCAGCTCCTATAAGGGTAAGGTGCTGGCCTTCGCCTGCATCCTCACCACTTGACCGCACTGCCAACAGCACGCCCAGGTCATGGGCGCATTCTACCGGCAGTACAAAGCAAAAGGTTTTGAGGCGCTGTTTGCCGCCGTCGACGCCAACCCCAACGTCGTGGCATTCAGCAGGCAGTATCAGGTGCCGTTCCCCGTGGGGAGCGCTCCCGATGCGCTGGCTCGCGAATATATGCAGCACACGCTGGTCCGTCCGGCCTATGTGCCCTGGCTTGTCTTCATCGACAAGAAAGGCGTCATCCGCGCGCAGTTCACCGGCGTCGATGCCATCTTCAATCAAGGCACCGCCGGCATCGCGCGCGAAGTCGACAAATTGCTCGCCGAGCCCGCCGCCGCTCCCGCCAGAAAGGGAGGCACGGGAAAGAAGAAGTAACCCCCATTCCCATGACGGATCCATTCCTCGAAGCCGCCATCGAAGAGGCCCGCAAAGGCCTCGCCGCTGGCGGCATTCCCATTGGATCCGTATTGGTCCTCGACAACCAAATCGTAGGGCGGGGGCACAATCAACGCGTGCAGCGCAAAAGTCCCGTGCTGCACGCCGAAATGGATTGCCTCGAGAACGCCGGCCGCCTCACCCCCCAGCAATACCGCCGCGCGATCCTCTACTCCACGCTCTCACCCTGCGATATGTGCAGCGGAGCCATCCTCCTCTACAGAATCCCCACCGTCATCATCGGCGAAAACCGCACCTTCCGCGGTCCTGAAGATTACCTCCGCTCCCGTGGCATCCACCTCACCATCCGCGACGACGCCACCTGCATCGCCCTCATGCGCCAGTTCCAGCAAGACCACCCCGAACTCTGGAACGAAGACATCGGCGAAGTCCGTTAGCGCGTCGCCCGCAGCAACCGCAGCCCGTTAAACGTCACCAGCAGCGTCCCGCCCATATCCGCCGCAATCGCCATCCACAGCGTCGCCACGCCCATGAACGCCAGTACAAGAAACACCGCCTTCAGCCCTAGCGCCACCATCACGTTCTGACGAATCACCGCCGCCGCCCGCCGCGCATGCCGCAGCAGAAAGCGCAAACTCCGCAAATCATCGTTCATCAGAACAATGTCCGCCGTCTCCAACGCCACATCCGTCGATCGCCGCCCCATCGCGATCCCCACCGTCGCGCTCGCCAGCGCCTGCGCATCATTGATCCCGTCTCCCACCATCCCTACCGATCCGAATCGTTCCCGCAGCCGCTGCACCGCTTTGGCCTTTTCATCGGGCAGCAGTTCCGCCTGCACATCCGGAATGCCCAACTGCTGGCCCACAGCCTTCGCTGTCGGCGTGTTATCGCCCGTCAGCATCGTCACATGCTCCACACCTTCCCGCTGTAAAGCCGCAATCGCGTCCCGAGCCTCCGCACGCAGCGGATCCGCCAGCCCCACCACCGCCCACACCACCTTCTCCGTGCCGCATAGAAACGCCGTGTGCCCGGCATCTTCCAAATCGTCCACCTGCCGGCATACCCAATCGTGTTCCAACCCTTTTTCGTGCAGAAAGCGGTGGCTCCCCGCCCAGAACTTCTCGTTCGCCACCAGAGCCTCCGCCCCGCGTCCCTGCACCGCGCGGAACTCCGTCACCGGAGCCGGTTGTATGCCCTGCCGCCGCGCATAGCGCACAATCGCGTGCCCCACCGGATGTTCGCTGCGCTGCTCCAGCGCCACCAGCCGCCGCAACGCATTCGGCTCCGTCAGC
>CALFYN010001055.1 GCA_937952345.1 uncultured Acidobacteriota bacterium | reverse complement strand
TTTCTTCGCCTCTCTGCTGTATCCCTTCCGGCTACCTCATTACGTGGCCCATTACGCATCCGTTTGGGCGCTCTTGCTTTTGTTCTCGCTCCGGTTGCTGTGGCCTTGGTCCTGGCGCTCGCTACCCATCGGCCGCATCCTGGTCCTGACCATGGTGGCAACCACTTGGCTGCAGAAATGGAACACGCCCGAAGAGGATTGGAAAAAATGGCGCCTGGCGCGAGTCGCTATCGTGGACAAACTCCGTCTCTCCGGGCAGCAGCACCTCGTCTTTGTCATCTACTCGCAGACCCACAATATGCATGAAGAGTGGGTCTACAACGCCGCCGACATCGACAACTCCCCCATCGTCTGGGCCCAGCCTATCGACCCCACCAGCGACGCGGCCCTCATGCAATACTTCCCCAACCGCAAGGTCTGGCGCATCCACCCCGATGAGCCCAATCCCCAGCTCATCTCCGTTCGTTAAATCTTAAGTTCCACAAGTACTATCACCTAACTCGCAATTAGGCCTATTTACTCTGGATCGATTGTACTAGTATACTCATGGCTAGTCATGGCTCACCGATCCGGCTTACTGAAGCCTACACTCTTCGTGGCATCCTTGCTGCTTTCCTTCCTCGGCCCTGCTCAGGCCGCCCCCATCGCAATCGTGAACCCGAGCTTCGAAATCCTCCCCACTACCACTCCTCCCGGGTTGCCCCTCCCCGATGGAACCCGCCTCACCGCTCGTCCCGATCTCTGCGGCACCCTGAATCCCGCCGGCTTCCCTTGCGAGGGATTCGGCCCAGGCTGGACCCCTGCCGTGATCGTCACCACCGACAGCGTGGGCACCATGAATCCCACCGATGCCATGTTCAATACCCCGTTACCCGATGGGGATTATACGGCTTATTCCAACGGCACATCCTTCTTCCAGATCCTCACCGACACCCTGCAGCCGAATTTCATCTACACCCTCAGCGCATTCGTCGGGATGCGCAACCTGATTCAGAACGATCCCATGCAGGACGGCTATACCGAAAACCAGGGCTACTACGTCGAACTGTCGGTGGACAATAACGGGACCTACGATGGCCGGACGGTGCTCGCACGCAGCTCCTGGTTGCGGCTTTGCTGCCCCGGTATCCCCCCCTCCTTCAACGCCCCCGATGCCGTCTCCCCTGGCTACGGCAACTGGATCCAGGTGTCGTTCGCCTATACTCCCGGCCTCGGCGCCCCGATCGGCAAGAACCTCATGATCGGCTTCGGTAGCCCTGGCGTCTCCGCGAACTTCGACATGGTCTCCCTCAACGCCGACCCCACGATCCCCGAACCCTCAACCGTGGCGATGCTCGCCGGCGGCCTGGGGCTCCTCCTGTTCCGGCGTTATCGCAGCCGCGGCTGAGTCTCCGCTGCTATTCCCGCGGCCCCGGCAGAAACCTGCCCGCCATCCGCTTCACAATCGCCCGGTGCTCCGGCTGTAGCGACGTGAAGTACGCCGCGCCGAAAAACAACACACTAGCCACCGCACCCGCCGCCACCAGTTCCGCCCAGCCCGAACCCGGCAGAACTCCCTTCAACCAAAGCAGCACCAGATACACAGGGATTGCCGTCAACGTCGGCGCCAGATAAATCGACTTCATGTACCGCGCCAACGGATAATCCAGATACTGGCATACCAGCCACGGCGTGTAGATGCCGCGCACCAGCAGCATCAGCCCGGCGGAAACACATGCCGCTCCGAAAATCCCGTACGCCGGAATCGCCAGCGCGCTCAGAACCACCAGCAGCGCCGCCTCCACCAATTGTCCATAGGCAAACCGCTGGTGCTTCGACAAGCCGAATAGCATCGAACTGGAGCTGAACTGCCCTGCCGTCGCGATCCCCGTCGCCACCATCATCGGGGCCAGCAGCGGCGTGCTTTCCACCTGGAATGTACGCCCCATCCACACCCCCAGCAGATCCCCGCCATACACCAGCAGAAAAATCCCGAACGGAGCAAACAGCGCGTAACAGTACCGGTTCACGTAAATCCCGAGTTGCGCCACCGCCCCCATCTCCCCTTTGGCAATCAGCTCCGTCACCTGCGGCTGCACCGCATTCCCCACCCGTGACAGTGGTTCGGCGGCATAGGCCAGCAGCCGCACCGGAAAATTGAAGTAGCCCACAAACATCGCCGGCATGTAGTAACCGATCATCACCGGCGAACCTTGCTCCAGGACTCGCGACGCCAGCCCCGCGCTAAACGTATGTACCCCATAGCGGAACGCTTCCCGCAATACGCTCCGGTCCACATATCGAAAACCGAACCGCGGGCGCGGCTGCAACCGCCGCAGATACCAGAAGTACAATGCGACATACAACAACACGCTCGCCAACACGCAGAGCGCCATCTCCACCAGTCCGTAGCCCATCGTCAGCAGCACCATCACACCGGCATAGCGGCTGCCGAAGCTGATCAGGCTCACCCGGCCCGCCAGATCGAACCGCTGGTAGCCCTCCACAATCCCCGAAAGCACCGTCCCCGGCAGACCGAACGCCGTACTCACGCCGACAATGATCACCAGCCACGGTATCTGGCTCTGATACTGCCCCGTGTCATGGATGAACCGGTCGCTGAAACGGCTCAACACCACCGTCACCACCATCATCGCCCCCATCAGCCAGGAAAAATGCAGCATCATCGTGCTGAACAGGCGGTTGATCTTTTCCTGGTCGTTCGTGGCGTGATACTCCGCCGCGAACCGCACAACAGCCGACCGCAACCCGAAATCCACCAGCCCGTAGTAGCCAATAAAGGAGAATATCAGCGACCACACCCCATATCCCGCATCCCCCAGATTCCGCGTCACCATCGGTGGCAGAACCAGACCCGCTACGATGGATACGGCAAACCCCAGCCAGATCCACAGCACATTGACCAAAAACCGCTGGCTCCGCGCTGGTTTCCTCGGCTCCTCGCTACTCATGCCGGCTCCGCAATGGATACTTCGCGCACCCGGGAGTCGCCCTCGCCCATGTTCTCCACAAAGTGCCGCCACCGCCCCGCGGTCATTGCTCCCAGAACCGGCTCCAGTGGCCGGTCTTCGCCGTCCAGCAGCCTCTTCCAGTTCTCCCGCAGTTGCCCGTCATCGAACATCGCATGCCCGGCAATCCGGTCCAATCCCTCTTCCACCACCGCTTTCCCGCCCGCCGTCCGGCAGATGGTGGCTATGTGCGGCCACGATCCTTCATCTTCCGGCGGCGCACTCCCCACTGTCGTTTCCTCCACTTCCGGCGTCCGCATCTTCAACAAAATCTTGCGGGCCGTGCCATACAATGGCGCCCTCCGCACCATGTCCCGCCAACCCTCTTTCTGCCGCTCAATTGCCGCACCGGTGTTGGCATCCCGTACCTTCGTCACCGGATGGTCCAGCAGCAATAGCGCTTCCCGGAACACCTTGCCTCCCTGCCGGTCCCGCGGCCGCGAGTGCGCATACCAGGTCCAGAATGCCGGATGCGCGATGGGCGTCGATACCGCCAACTCCTCCATCCACCCCAGCAGAATCGGGTAATGCAGTTGCCGCGAAAGAAAGGACAGAATCGCACGCTCCAAGGTCATGTCATACCCTTCCGATCGCGTCACCGGAAGCTGTGGCCGTGTGCTGTTCTTGAGATGGGACAAGGCTACCTCACGCCCTTCCTCGCTCAACATCCGCAGAACATCATCCGGAGCATTCACCGAAGAACGCCCCGAACGGTGCTGGAAACATCGCTCCACCTCTCCCAACGCCCCTTGCAGCAGCGGGTTGCAGCATGTGTAGGGTTGATCGATGATCGTAAACCAACCCTTCAACACCGTATCGTACAGAAAAGCATGGGCAATAGACCGGATCCCCTGTTTCCGCCACTGCGTTCCCAACCCCAAATGATGCGCTACATGCGGTTCACTCAACGCTCCGCTCAACAGCGGCGCGTTGCGCAGGATGCCGTAGTAACTCTCCTCCGGCCGCGGCCAGTGCCGGAACCGCGCCCCGCAGGCCGTGGCAATCTCCTCCGCCAGACGGCTTTCCCGGTTCGGCCTCGTCGTCACGTTCAGCGTCAGACGCTCCGGACCCGCCAGCGCGAGGGCAAACCGGCTGTCCAATCCTCCCGACAGCATCAGATAGCTCTCCCGGTCCGTCCAGGTCTCCTCCACCGCCTTCCGGTGTGCTTGCAACAGCGCCTTGGCTGGCGCTTCCCGCACATCCGCTTCCCGAATGTCCCCATCGGCCGGAATGGCGTGCGTCGCCCGCAACCGCGGTTTCCCGTCCTCGAATGCTATCTCCTGACCCGGCCGCAGCGCCGCCGCCCCGCGCAGCGAAACTCCTCCCGAGTACGCCGAGGCCAGAGCCATTGTCTCCAGCACCGGCCCCCAATCTACCGCGCAACGCTGGTTTGCCGCCAGAGTGGCTAATTTGTCGGAAATGCTGAATCCTTCCGGCGTAATCAGATAATAAAGCGGCCGCGTTCCCAGCGGATCCACGAAAGCCGTTACCCCAACCGGCTCGTTCGGTTCATACCGGATTTCCACCCCCCGGTAACTCCCCCACCGCCCCTTCAGCCAGGCTCCGATGGGTTCCTCTTCCCCAGGAAGCCGGTCCGGTTGCCCTTCCAGCCATAACAATCGGTTCCGCTGGCGCCAAACATGGAATTGCGGATGGCCTTTCCAATACGTCCAGGCCGCGATGGCCGGCCCTTGCTTCCACCAGCCACTGACATCCGATTCCCCCAGATCAACCAGCTTCAAAGAAGCCCGTGAAGTCGAAGGATTGGCAAAGAACTGAAGGCAAAAACCCGGCATCGGCAGCAAAACCAAGATACCATGGATACCCGGCGCATCCCGCCCTCTACAATAGGAATGACTACGGTTTAGCAGCCTTCATGCGCTCCCCCAAGGAAATCGCCTTTCGCCTTCACCAGGAGTGGGCCAATCTCTCTCTCTGGCTCCTCCCTCCGGAACCGGACACCGCCCACACCTCCCCCCTCCCCTTGCCCACCCCAGAAGAATTCCTCCCGCTCCTGCGCGATACCCCGTACGAATCCCGCCTCCTCGATACCGCCGAGCGCGTTCTCCAACACCGCCTCCCCTTGCTCGGCATCCCCGAACTTTCCCTCGGCCCGCGCATCCCCTGGCGCCGCGATCCCGTCCATGGCCAGGAAACCGGACTCCACTATTTCCGCCGCATCCCCTATCTCGATTTCACCCGCGCCGGCGACCACAAACTCATCTGGGAATTAAGCCGCCACCAGCACTTGGTGCTCCTTGCACAGGCCTGGCTTCTGACCCGGAGCGCCGGCTACCTCGCCGAAATCGAGTCCCAACTCGATCATTGGATGAATGAGAATCCGTTTCAGCGCGGCATCAATTGGACCAGTGCCCTCGAGGTCGCCTTCCGCGCCCTCTCCTGGCTCTGGATCGAGCATTGGATCGGAGCTCAGCTCTCCCCGGCCCTCCACCGCCGCTTCCTGACCTCCCTCTACCAGCACGGCTGCCACCTCGAACATAACCTCTCGGTCTATTTCTCTCCCAATACCCATTTGCTCGGCGAAGCCGTGGTGCTGCATGCACTCGGCTGCCTGTTCGCTGGAAACCGCCGCGCCGCGCATTGGCGCAATCACGCAAGCAGCATCGCCATCGAGGAAATGGAACGCCAGGTCCGCCCGGATGGAGCGCACTTCGAGCAGTCCACCTACTATCACGTCTACTCGCTCGATATGTTTCTCTTCCATGCCCTGCTCAACCCCGCCGTCCCTCCTTCCTACCGCGCCAAACTCACCCGCATGGCGGAATACCTCGATGCCTGCCTGCCTCCCAATCAAGCCCTTCCCTTCCTCGGTGACGACGATGGCGGCCGGTTCTTCCATCCCTATGGAGCGCGGCCCGGCTTCGCGCTCGGCGCACTCGCCGCCGCCGGCGCCTATTTCCAGAGCCCCGGCTGGATCCGCTCCCTCGACGCCTGCCGCGAACAATCTGTCTGGTGGTTCGGCGCCGCCGCCCTCCAGTCTCCCCCCGCAACCGCGCCTTCCTCTGTTTCCCGGTTGTTCCCCGACACGGGTATGGCCGTCCTTCGCGCCGGCAACGTCCATGTCCTCTGCGACGCCGGCCCGTTTGGCGCCTTGAGCGCCGGACACAGCCACTCCGATACCCTTAGCCTCGTGGTCACCCAAGGCGACGAGGAACTCCTCATCGATTCCGGCACCTTCACCTACGTCTCCGACCCCGCCCAGCGCGCCGCTTTCCGTGGCTCAGCCGCTCACAATACCGTGCGCATCGACGGACTCGACCAGGCCAGTCCCCGCAACTCTTTTGCCTGGCTCCATCCGCCGCAAGTCGAACTCCTCGCCTGGGACAGCAACGCCGTTCGTGACACCATCGACGCCACCTGCCGCTATGCCGGATTCACGCACCGCCGCACCATTTACTTTCACAAACCCGAATTCCTGCTCCTGCTCGACCGCATCGGCGGCGGCGATGATGCCCTGCACCAGATAGAACAGTTCTGGCACCTGCCGGCCGCTCCACAAGCCCTCGCACCGGCCACCTATGCCATCGGCAGCAACGCTGTATTGCTTCTCTCCCATCCGGCCGAAGCAGTCCCCGGCTTCCGCTCCCGCGCCTTCGCCTCGCGCGAGCCATCCACCACGTTGCGCCTGACCCGGCATGCTGCATTCCCCCTGACTCTGGCCGCTGCGATTTGTTTCCAGCGCAATGGAATCCGGCCACAACTTCGGCTCGAACCCGATGGTTCGGTGCGTCTCACAACCACCCGCGACTACCGGATCGTTTTCCCTCCGGCCGGCACGCCCTCCCTCGAAACCTAGGCGAGCAACTCCCGATACACTTCCCGCACCAGACGCAGATTCTCATCCCGCTCCTCACCGGCGCTGCCACTCCGCCGCCCCTTGGCCAGTTCATCGAGAATCGCGTCTTCCAGCATCCCTAGCGCTCCCGCTGTGATGAGATGCACTCCCTCCGGCCGCATCCCGTTGTCCGTGGCAATCACCGGCGTGCCGAAATGCAGCGCCTCCCGCACAGCTACCGAATCCCCATCGTAGAGCGTCGTCCGCAACAATACATCGCACTCGGCGATTACCCGCAGGGCGGCCCGGTGAGGCACATCTCCACACAACAACACATGGCTGGCGTACGGCTTAGCCGCAATCCGCTGCCGCATTTCCTCGCGCAGGCTCCCCCCTCCCATTAACATCAATCCCGCCCGCGGGTGTTTCTCCAATACACGCGCCATGGCATCAATCTGGAGGGGAAGATCGTATTCCGGTTCCAGTCCCCCCGCGCTGGCCAGCACAGGCTGGTGTTGTTCCATAAACATCCCCAGCACCTCCGGATAAGGCTCCCGCGGCACATCCTTCGGCAAGGCATGTGGGGCAATCACATGTAGCCGCTTTTCCTTCACTCCGAACTTCCGGAACATCGCGCTCAAATCGTCGTTCACGGCAACGATCCTGTCATAGCGCTGGAAAACCAGGCCACGCATGTTCCACCGCGAAGCCGCCCGGCCCTCCGGAGAAGAAGGGAACCCCCCGGAATGCAGCGTCAGCACGCTTTTGCTTCCGGCCCGCCACGCGCATGCCAGCGCCAATCCCATCACCCGCGCCGGCAGCGTCCCTCCCAGATGCAAATGCACCACGTCGGCCGGCAGCCGGTGCAGATCGCGCAACAGCGCCCCCGCCGTCCGCGGGTAATACACATCCTCATCGCCGGACTCCGGAGCCGCGGTGATGTTGATCACCCGGCATTTGTCGCCTTGCTGCCGCAAATAATTCCGCAGAGCGTAGACATGGCTCTGCACACCCCCATGCGGCGGCGGATAGGCTCCCAAGAGAAGAATATTCATTCGTTTTGCCCGAGTTTCCCCGGGGCGCGTTCCTCAAAAGCGCTATTCTAGCAAGGGTGTCTCCACGATTCCCCCTCCTGCTCCTGTCGCGCGATCTCGACGGAGGCGGTAGCCAGAGACAATTGGTTGAAGTGGCGCGCCGTCTCGACCCGACCCTCTTTTCCCCTCATGTCGGATGCTTCTACGCCACTGGCCTGCGCCGGGAGGAGTTGCGTCAAGCCGGCGTCCCCGTCGTCGAGTTTCCGGTTCGTTCCTTCAAATCTCCCTCCACATTCCGCGTCGCCGCCCGCTTCGGCGATTATCTCCGCCGGCACCACATCGCGCTCGTCCACAGCTTCGATGTCCCGATGAACCTCTTTGCCGTCCCCGCCGCCCGCTGGCATCGTGCTCCACTCGTGCTCTCCAGCCAGCGCGCCTCCCGATCACTGACGCCCGGTTTCTACCATCGTTGGCTTCGCCTCACCGACCGCATGGTGGACGCCATCGTAGTCAACAGCGAAGCGGTCCGCAAAGAACTCGAAGAGCAGGACCGTGTCCCCCCAGCGCGTATCCGCCTGTGCTACAACTCACTCGATACGGAGCACTTCCATGCGCGGCGCCAGCCCCGGACCGCCGCCCTGGGCGATGCCTCGCTCGTCATCGGCAGCACGGCCATGTTCCGCCCCGAAAAGGGCCTCGCCACATTGGTCGAAGCCTTCGCCGCGGTTTCCTCCCTGTTGCCGGGCATGAAACTCCTGCTGGTCGGTGACGGCCCCCTCCGCCAGGATTTGGAAGCCCTGGCCGGCCGCCTGGGAATCCTCTCACAATGCCACTTCCCCGGCGCGCATTCCGATGTTTCCGAATGGCTCCGCCAGATGGATATCTTCGTCCTCCCTTCCCTCTCGGAGGCTCTCTCCAATTCCCTGCTCGAAGCGATGGCCTGCGGCTGCGCCGTCGTCGCCTCCCGCACCGGAGGCAATCCGGAACTCGTCCGCACCACGCCATCCGGGCAAACCGGGCTACTGTTTGATCCAGGCCAACCCGCCAGCCTCGCCGCCCAACTCCGCAGCCTGATCGGCGGCGATACCCTGCGCGCCAGCCTGAGTACGGCCGCGCAAGCCTTCGTACAATCCACCTTCGCCCCCGCGCAAACCATTCGCAACTTCCAGGATCTATACCTCGAGCTGCTGCGCGGCAAAGGGCTGCTCCCAACCTCATGACCTCTCCCCTGCGGCTCGCTCTTTCCGGAACGGATTCCCCCCTCGCCGAAGCGGTCCAACGGAACCTCCACGCCGTCGCTGGCGCAGAAGTCGTTTCGCCCGGGGAAAATCCGCACTATATCCTCCACCTCGGCGACGGTCCGCCGCCCGCCACAGCTTCTTGCGGCCTTTGGCGTCTGCGCCTCCATCCGCCCGGCCGCTTCCTCCGTGCCGCTGCCCTGGAGCAGACTACCCCCCAGGGAGTCACCTCGCTCGACCTGCGTATCCTCCCCGCGGCTCTTTCCCCCGAGCAAGCGCTCTTGTCCCTGGCCGATGCCCCGGCCCGCATCTGCCGCCTGTTACTGGCCGGAATCCCGCTTCCTCCTCCTGTGTCACTTCCTCCTTACGTTCCTCCTGGAGGGCTCGCCGTCAAACTCCAGCAGTTGCTGCGCAACACACTGCTGACCGAAATCTGGCATGTGGGCCTCGTCAACGCCCCCATCGCCAGCTTCCTCGATCCCAACTTCGAGCCCCGCCTCCAGTGGCTTGCCAACGCCCACCCCCGGCACTTCTTCGCCGATCCCTTCCTGGCCGTCGAACCCGGCGGCCTGGAAATCCTCGTCGAGGAATACGATTACCGGAACGACCCCGTGGGACGCATCGGCGCAATTGCTTTCGAGCAGGGCCGTTTTCAGTCTCCGGCCCAGCGGATCTTCCCTTCTCCCAATCACATGTCGTATCCGTTCCTGTTTTCCTGGCAGGGGCAACGCTACGCGATCCCCGAAAGCTGGGAGCGCAATTGCGTTCGCCTCCATCGCTGGGATCCGCTCAGCAAAAGCTGGGACACAGGCAAAACCATCCTTGATGGTCTTCCAGCCGTCGATAGCACGGTGTTCCACCACAATCACCGCTGGTGGCTTTTCTGTACCGAGAAGAGTCCCACCGTGGACTGCCGTTTGCTCATCTACTATGCCGATCATTTCGAGGGTCCATGGATGCCTCACCTTGCCAACCCCGTAAAGGTCGATATCCGATCCGCGCGCCCCGGTGGCACTCCCTTCCATGTAGGAGAATCACTCTACCGCCCCGCCCAGGATTGCTCGGAAAGCTACGGCTGCCGCCTCGCCCTCAACCGGATCACCACCCTCACCCCTACCTCCTTCGCCGAGGAAACGGTCCATGTGCTCCGTCCCCATCCTTCCTGGCCCTGCCGCGACGGCTTCCATACCCTGTCCGGTGAAGGCGATTGGACCATCTTGGACGCCAAGCGAATGACCTTCCTGGCGGATCTCGCCATCGGACGTATCTCACACAAAATAAAACGTTTAATGAGATACAGTGAAGTAAACTCCCGCTGACGCCGATGAACTGGTCGTGTTAGGATGAAAACCTCGTCATGATTCATGCTCTCGCGCAGTCTGTCCTCAAACGCTTGCGCCTTTATGCTACCTACAGTCTTCACGTCAAGGGCTATCTCCGCGACGTGGGTTGGTTCCGCAGTTTCGAAGAAGAACGCTCCGTGGATGCCCAAGGCAACCCCATCCCCTTCATCACCTACCCCGCTATCGACTTCCTCACCCGGCGCGTCAACAAGGATTGGAGCGTTTTTGAGTACGGTTCCGGGGCCAGCACGCTTTGGTGGGCCGGCCGCGTTCGCGAAGTCTTTGCCTGCGAACACCATCAGGGTTGGTTTGAGCGTGTGAAATCGCAGGCGCCCGCCAATGTCACGCTCTTCCACGTACCCCTGGAGTACGGCGGCGCCTATTGCAGCAAGGTTCTGGATTTCCCCAACCACTTCGATATCATCGTCATCGACGGACGCGACCGCGGCCGTTGCGCCCGCAATGCCGTCCAATCCCTCAACCCCGGCGGCGTGATTATCTGGGATAATTCCGAGCGCTCGTATTATCACGACGCCCAAAACGACCTCCTCGGCCAGGGCTTCCGCAGGATCGAGTTTGTGGGCATGGCCCCCATTGCTAACGAAACCAGCGAAACCACCATCTTCTATCGCCCTGGCAATTGCCTCGGCATCTGACCCTGGTTCCCGTCCCTAATGCCGCCTATACAATCCGTCGATCAATTTGGGAAACTGGAGCAGGAACGTTGGTCGAAAAGATGGAATACATGAATGCACACGCACAGGAAGTTTCTGCCGGAGAGCGATTCGAGTTCGGGAAAAATTGGGCTGAGTTTCTAAAGCTACTCAACAATGACCGCATTGCGTTGGCTGAAGAATCGATTGCGTCCATGCTGGAGTGCTCCTCGCTTGCCGGTCAGCGTTTCCTCGATGCGGGATGCGGCAGCGGCCTGTTCAGTCTCGCCGCCCGCCGCCTCGGCGCTACCGTTCATTCTTTTGATTTCGACCCCCATTCGGCCAACTGCGCCCGCGAACTGAAACGCCGCTACTTCCCCCAGGATGCCAACTGGACCATAGAGGAAGCCTCCGTGCTCGATAAGGATTACCTGGCCAAAATCGGCCACTTCGACGTCGTCTACAGTTGGGGTGTACTCCATCACACCGGCGCCATGTGGACCGCCCTCGACAACGTCGCCCCCCTCGTCAAACCAGGCGGCGCGTTGTTCATCTCCATCTACAATGACCAGGGCAAGATCAGCCACCGCTGGTGGCAGATCAAGAAACTCTACAACGCTTTGCCCCCCGCCTTGCGCTTTCTTGTTCTTTGGCCCTGCGCCGTGCAAATGTGGTGGCGCCGCATTGTCAAAGATTTCCTTCTCTTCCGCCCCTTCCACACCTGGCGCGAATACAGCCGTTATCGAGGCATGTCCCCCTGGCGCGATATCGTCGACTGGGTCGGCGGTTTTCCCTTTGAAGTCGCCAAGCCGGAAGAGATTTTCGATTTCTATAAAAAGCGCGGCTTCCGCCTTTCTTATCTTTCCACTTGCGGTGGCACCCTCGGCTGCAACCAGTTCGTCTTCCGCCGGGACCGCCCTGCATGACAGGCTCCCTATGAATTAGGGCCTTACCCCGGGTGCGCCCGGTACAATCGGTCCAACAAAACCCACCCTAAGTAATCTGGAAGCCAATCTTGCCTGATTGGTATACTTGCAGGCAAGAGCGACAATTCGGCCCCCGCAAACTAAAGCAGGACAAATTGGGAACCGATCAACTGCCAGGAGGAATTTACTAATGCCGGAACTGCAGGAGGCATACAAGCGAGCCTATGAAATCATAAACTACCGCCTTCGCCACTGGGTTGGCGGGCGCTTAGCCTCGCATTGCCGTCCCGTATCCATCATCTTCCTCCTCACCGAACGGTGCAATGCAAAGTGCCTTCACTGCAACATCTGGATGAATCGCGGCCAGGAAAACAGCCCCACCCTCGAACAGTGGCAGACCGTCCTGCGCGATTTGCGCCAATGGCTCGGCCCCGTGCAGGTCTCCTTCAGCGGCGGTGAAGCCCTCCTCAAACCCTACACCATCGACCTCGTCGCCTACGCCCATTCTCTCGGCCTTCACCTCGAACTCCTCACCCATGGTTGGTGGGAAGATCAAACCAAAATCGAAAAAATGGCCCTCGCCAAGCCCTGGCGCGTCACCATCTCCCTCGACGGCGTCGGCGAAGTCCATAACATCGTCCGCGGAAAACCCAATTTCTGGGAGAAAACCAGCCGCACCATCGAAACGCTGCGCCGCATGCGCCAGGAGCACAATCTCCGCTATACCATCCGCCTGAAGAACGTCATCATGTCGCACAACCTCAGCGACACAGTGAAGGTCGCCGAGTTTGCCAATCGTGACGGCATGGAGGTCTTCTATCAGCCCATCGAGCAGAACTACAACACCGCCGATAACCCGGATTGGTATCTCGAAAGCAGCAACTGGCCCACGGACACCGCCCTCGCCGTTTCCAACGTCCGCCAGTTGATTGCCTTGAAACGCAAGGGCTACCATATCGCCAACAGCTACGCCCAACTGGAAGCCATGATTCCCTATTTTGAGAATCCCGACCAGTTGCGCATCGCCACCCAAACCCATAGCGCTCATGAGCAGCACCGTGCCTGCAATGCCCTCATCATGCTGCAGTTGCAAGCAAACGGCGATGTCACCGTCTGCACCGGAATCCCGCCCGTGGGGAACGTCAAAAATACCCCCATCCGCGAGATCTGGGAAAACCGCCCGCATCTTTGGGAGCAAGGCTGCTGCCTGGAAAAGCGCTGCTCGGAAACCGAACTGCTCCAGATCGATCCTGCCGCCTCTCTCAAGGCAGCCGAGACATGGAAACGGTAGCGCTGCTGCTTGGTGTCCAACCGATTCGCATCGGCGGCGTGGAGTTCTTCACCCGCGAATTAGCTTTACAGTTGGCCTCTCACGGCTGGCGCCTGGTGGCCATTTTCGGCGGCCCTCCCACACCCAAGGTCGCTGAATTCCTCGCTCTCCCCAATCTCAGTATCGAAGTCGTCTCCACCCTCGAGTTCTCCAACCTCCGCTCTCTGCCGGCCGTGCGCCGTATCCTTCGCAAGTACCGCCCTCGCATCTTTCACTTCCTCTTCCTCGATTTCATCGGACCCTACCCCTGGCTCGCCAAGCTCCAGTCTGTCGACCGCATCTTCTTCACCGCCCAGGGTTCCAACCCCAGCGATTATGTTCCCCGCCGGTCCGCGTTCTGGAAGCGCATCGCCACCCGGCTCATCAACTTCCCGCTCGACCGCGCCTTCTGCGTCAGCGATTACGTCCGCCAGTGCCTGGTCACGCAAAATCTGCTTCCAGCCCCCCGCTTCCAGCGCATCTACAACGCCATCCCCCTGCCCACCCTGCATCCCCAGCAGGACGCCGCCGCCGCGGCCTCCTTTCGCTCCCGCTTCCACATCCCCGCCGACCGCCAACTCGTCGTTCAGGTAAGCTGGATCATCCCCGAAAAAGGGATCGCCGACATGATCGACGCCGCCAAACTCGTCCTCCTTCGCAATCCCCGCGCTCATTTTGCCTTCGTCGGCAGCGGCGACTCCATCGAGCATTTCCGCACCCGTGTGGAGGAACTGGGGATTGCTGACTCGGTCACATTCACCGGTCTGCTGGAAAACCCCATGTCTGAAGGCGTATTCCCCGCCGCCGACGTCTTTTGCCTTGCCTCGCGCTGGCAGGAGGCTTTCGGTTGGGTCATCACCGAAGCCATGAGTTTTCGCAAGCCCGTGGTTGCCACCCGCGTCGGCGGCATCGTCGAGATTATTCGCCACGGGGAAACCGGCTTCCTGGTCCCGCCTCAGGATCCCGCCTCTCTGGCCGAGGCCATCCTCCAGCTTCTCGATCATCCGCGCCGCCGCGAAATGGGCGATGCCGCCCGCCGTGAGGTCGAACAGCGTTTCGATCTGCGCCACATGGTCAAGGAGTTAGTCCAAGCCTATGCCATCGGCTGACGCCTTCCTGGCTGGCCCGCGCCGGTTCACCACGGCCCTGCTGCTTGCCACCGCTTTGTTCGGACTCTTCCATTTCCTCCGCCTTTCGCCCGTTCACGGATGGAGCGATGACGGATCCGTCTATCTCCAGTACGCCCGCAACATCCTCGAGGGCCGCCCTTACCACTCCGTGCTGTCCGGACAATCCCTGTCCATTACCTCCCCGCCGTCCCGCTACCCCCCGGTCTTGCCATTGCTGCTCACCCCCATCGTCTACTGGCGCGGCATCGATTTCCTCGCCTGCAAAGCGCTCATGCTGCTGCTGTTTCTCGCCTCCACCGTCGTCTCGGCGTACGTTCTCCGCATTCATTTCCCCCCCTCCGTGGCACTGGCTACAGCTTTCACCATGCTGGGCGCTCACGCGTTTTGGGAACAGGCCGATCACATCAACAGCGACTTTCCCCTGCTGCTGCTCTGCGGCCTGTTGTTTCTCGCCGCCGAGCGCTGGGAACCGCGCTCGCGCTTCGCCAGGCCGCTCGTGTGTGCGATTCTCATCGTGCTGGCCACGGCAACCCGCACGGTCGGCGCCACTCTCCTCCCCGCCTTGTTGCTGTACTCGCTGTGGCGCTATCGGAAGATCCCCAGGGAAATCTGGCTGGTCTGCCTCCTCTCCGTGATTCCCTTGCTCGCCCTACGCCACCTCCTGGGTGGCGAGGCATACTCCGGCCAACTCAGTAATCTCTTGAATTGGACCACGTTGCGCCGCAACCTGATCCAGTATCCACTGGCCCTCTCCGAAGTCACCGGAGGGGGCTTCGCCGCCGCCGCCATCCTGAATCTCGTCCTGCTCGCCGGCACGGCTCTCTCCCTCCGCCGCGGCCCTCAACTGTGGGCGGCCTTCGCCCTCTCCTATGGCTGCGTCCTCGTGTTCTGGCCGTTCAGCGATCCGGTGCGATTCCTCATCCCCTTATGGCCTTGGATCACTGCCACCATCTTCTATGCGATCCATGCCCTGCAGGCCGCTGCCGGCAGGGGAAGTTTCGCCGTCGGGGCCGTTGCCACAGTCTTTCTGGCCTTTCAGATCCCCCACTACCGGGCCAATTCCGCCACCAGCCAGCCCCTCGGACTCAACAACCCCGAAATGCTCTCCGTCTACGATTTCACCCGCCGCTCCATTCCGCCGCAATCCGTAGTCGCCTTCCGCAAGCCTCGTACGTTCTCTCTGATCACCGGCATCCGGTCCATTCAAATCGGCGCACTTCCCCCCGCACGCCTGGGAGAGGATCTTTGCCGCAGCGGCGCCACCCATCTCCTTACCGCCCCGGCCATCTTCGCCGAAGATGAAACCTACCTCAAGCCTTTCCTCGACCGCTCCCGCTCCGATCTGGACCAACTCCTGCAGACCCGTCATTTCACTCTCTACCGCCTCAGCCCACAGGCCTGCACCCGATTTATCTCGATGCCGGAAGCTCCGGCCTCATCTCCGCCACCAAACGTCCGATAGACTCCAAGAGACTGATGATAAGCTGGAAAGAAAGGTCAAGCCCTCGTACAGCCCCCTTCGTTGAACGTTTTTGCTTATGTGCGGAATAGCTGGCTACATTACTGCCCGGGTTAGACCCTTCCCTCCTTCCGTCTTGCGGCGGATGAACGACGTCATCCACCACCGCGGCCCCGACGGTTTTGGCTACTTCGAGGACGATCATGCCAGCCTCGGCCACCGCCGCCTCAGCATCATTGATCTCCACGGCGGCGGCCAGCCCATGACCAACGAGGACGAATCCCTTTGGGTCAGCTATAACGGGGAGATCTTCAACCATGCCTCCCTGCGCCCCGATCTCGAGCGCCTCGGCCACCGCTACCACAGCCGCTGCGATACGGAAACCATTCTGCATGCCTTCGAATCCCACGGCGATCGCAGTCTGCAGCATTATCGCGGAATGTTTTCTTTTGTCCTCTGGGACAAGCAAAAAAAACAGCTCTTTGGCGCCCGCGACCGCCTCGGCATAAAACCTTTCTATTACTACTTCGATGGCCAGCTTTTTGCCTTCGCCAGCGAAATCAAGGCCCTCCTCGAGCATCCCTCAATCAGCGCCGCATTCTGCCGCGAAACCCTGGCCGAATACCTCAGCTTCGGTTATGTCAGCGCCGAACAGACCATGTTCCGCCACATCCGCCAGCTCATGCCCGGCCACTGGCTCCAGGTGACGGTCGCCGGGGAAGGCCTCCAATTGCGCATCGAGCCCTATTGGGATGCCCCTTTGCAGTCTGAATCCGGACCCCCACAGGACGAAAAAGCCCTCATCGCCGAATGCCGCCAGCGCCTCGAGGAAACCGTTCGCATGCGCCTCATGAGCGACGTCCCCCTCGGCATGTTCCTCAGTGGCGGAGTCGACTCCAGCGCCATCGCCGCGCTCGTCCAGCGCATGGCCCCCGGCCCCCTCAACACCTTCTCCGTCGGCTATGGGGAGCAAGCCTACAGCGAGCTCGGCTACGCACGGGAAGTGGCCAATCACCTCGCCACCCGGCACCACGAGGTCACCGTCTCCGCCCTCGATTTCTTCAACGCTCTCCCGCGCCTCATCTGGCATGAAGACGAGCCCATCACCTGGCCTTCCAGCGTTTCTCTCTATTTCGTCTCCCGGCTGGCCGCCTCGGAGGTGAAGGTCGTGCTTACCGGAGAAGGCGCCGATGAACTCTTCGGTGGCTACGGCCGCTATCGCTTCTATCAGGCCAACATGCGCTGGCTCCCGCTGTACCGCAGCCTCCCCGGACGCGCCTTCCTCCGCCGTTGGATCGACTCCACCAGCCTCCTCCCCGCCGATCTCCGCCGCAAGCTACAACACACCATGCTCGGCCGCGGCGACCGCTTCGAGGAACTCTACCTCGACAGTTTCTACGGCGCCTTCTCCCAGTCCGGCCAGGCCACCCTTGGCATAGCAGCCGCGAATCCTCCCTATGCCAACGTGCTCCACTATTGGAACCGTTCCTCCCAGTCCTCTCCCCTCGGCCGGCTCCTCTACACCGATCAGAAAACCTATCTCCTCGAATTGCTCCGCAAACAGGATCGCATGAGCATGGCCTGCTCGATCGAAAGCCGCGTCCCTTTCCTCGATCACCACTTCGTCGAGTTCTCCAGCCGCGTCCCCGATTCCCTCAAAATCAGCAGCTCCGACGGAAAATACATCCTCAAGAAGGCCGTCGAGGATCTGCTGCCCCCCGAAATCATTTACCGCAAAAAAATGGGGTTCCCCACTCCCCTCAAACAGTGGCTGTCCGGACCCATGGCCAATTCCATCTTCTCCCTGCTCCGCAGTCCCGACTCTTTGCTCGGAGAACTCGTCGACCGCCGTGCACTCGATCATCTCCTCCAGCTCCACGCCAACGGCTCCGAGGATGCAACCGACCGCATCTGGCGGCTTCTCAATCTCCAGCTCTGGGGCGACCTCTTCTTCACCGGCCGGCGCGAGCAGCGCTGGAATGGATTCCTCCCCGCCGCCTAGCGCAACGACAGAGGCAGTTCTCCAGGACTATAGGCAAATCCGACGGAAAAGCGCGTGCTCACTCTTTGAAACACAGCCGACGACACATCCGCCCGCCGCACATCGAAGCCCGACACAAAATGCACATCGTCGGTCAATTGCCGGCTCGCGATCACTCCCCCCATCAAGAAATTCAGCCGGTCGTTGTAGTTGCCCAAGCCGTTGAACCTGCTGTAATTCGTAGTCACCGAAAACGACCACTTGTTGGCCGTGTTGTAGGAGTACGCCCCGCCCATGGTTTCCTGCCGGCTCAGCAACAGAGCTCCATTTCCTGGATTCACGCCGCGGCTGTAACTCATGCTGAACGAACCGCGCCGCAACCCGCGGCTGACAGAGATCGTCGTCTGTGGCACCGTGTTGATCGAGTTGAACGCTTCCCGCCCCGTCGTCACCCCGAACAACTCCGCAACCACCGGATCCACCGTCACCACCCGGACTCCGGAAAAATCCGTGCGGATGGCTCCCGCGCTCAGCGTCAAATTCCACAGCCGCCCGATCTGCCGCGACACCTGCAGCGCCAGCATCATTGAGTCCGCTTCGCCGAATACCCGCGGATAATCCACATGAAAATATTGATACTGCACTCCCAGCGTGGTCTTCCGGTTCACCTGGCGGCCAAACGACCCGCTGGCTAACTGCCCGTTCAGGCCCACCAGCGCGCTGGAGCGCCTCCGCACGGCGAACCCGCTGCCGCTCATGGATACGTAATTGCGCGCCCCGACCTGGATCGTCGTCTGTCCGGTCGCATTCAGAAAATAAGCCCGATTGTCGAAAACATCGAACTGCGTTGTCCCTAAAAACTGCGGGGCCAGCAGCCCGTTAATGAAATTCCCCCCCACTGTTCGCGACGTCACTCCGGCAAAAACACCCAATTGGTACGATACCCTGCGCGTCGCCTGCGTGGTGTAGTTCAACCCCAGAATATGGTCGCTGCCGTTGAAAAAAGTATTCTTTGTATAATGCCGGTAATTTCCCTGGTAGTCCAACCCCACTTGACTCCGCCTCCAGGATTTCGATCCGTAGGCCCCGATTCCCGCCTCCACTCCGTACATCGCACCCGGATTCACTAGCTCCCCGGTCTCCGTAAGCCCCACTCCCAGCATGCCGTTGTCCACAAACCCCATTACATTCGCATAGGGGCGAATGCTCACCGGTTCGGTTCCACGGTTTCCAGCCTGCGCGCCGCGCGACGCCACCCCGGGTCCCCCATACCCCGGCATTTGCCCATAGGCCGACACCGCCGCCAGCAGCGCCCCGCAGATCCGTAGTTTCATTCCCGACCTCCACTGATAGCCTGCCCGGAGTTGCACCATTCCCTTGAACTCACCACTCGGAAACTGCTTTTTTTCTTACTCGTGAACCTGGCTGGCTTTTCTATCTACTGTATCGAACTTCTTGCCTGGACACAGTAGGCCTCGCCGGTGCCCGCGCCCGCGCCAACGTCATCCTACGGCGCAAGATATCCATTCACGTCCACAACCACATGCGTCGTGTTGGTCACATAGATCTGAACCGCCCCACCCGTCCCCGCCGGCACGATCGCCGCATTGGCCACTACCCTTCCTTCAAACGAATTCAACGTCGACGCCAGCGGCACCGGCAAACCCGCCGGCCAGATCGTGAGATACGCCAGTGCGCCGGCCGGTACCACGGTGATGTTCACCAGGTACGCTTTCGCCCCCGCCGGAACGCCACACCCCCCTTCCACCACCGGCACCGTCCGCGAGGAACCTCCCGTCAGAACCGGCGGACCCCAGGCCCCCTGCTTGCCGCCTTCCTGCCGCGTATCCATCAACCGGCAGGGTGGTATCGTATAGAACCGCATCGCCTGCGAGTCTGCGGCCGCCAGATAGCCATTAATATCCACCACCACCTCCGTCGTATGACTCGCGTAAATGTCGATTGCCCCGTTCAGCCCGGCCGCAACCAGCGCGGCATTGGCCACCACCGTCCCTTCGAAACTGTTCAGCGTCGACACGTTCGGACGGCTTTGCCCCGTCGGGTAGACCGTCAGAAACGCCAGCGGCCCCCTCGGGATCACCGTGATGTTCAGCGAATAGGCTGTCGCACTCGCTGGAATCCCGCAACTCGATTGCCCCACGGGGATCGTCCGGCTACTCCCACCCGCAATCGACGGTGGACCAAATGCCCCCTGCTTGCCTTCCCCCTGCCGCGTGTCCACAATCCGGCACGGAACCACGGGAGTAAATACCGAAGGAGGCGCCAGCGCCGCATCCCGCCCCGTCTCCTGCATCCGTTTCTCTTCTGCCCGCGCCGATGGCTTGCGCCCCCAGGGCTCTTTCCCTGCTTCCTCGCCGCTCCAACCGAGCGTCCCCAGCAGAAGAACAGAAACAAGGGCCTTCCCGCATCCAGCTTTCATTTCACTTGTCTCCCTACGGGATCAGATACCCGTTGATGTCCACCACCACATCCGTATCATCGGTCACGAAGATGTGGATCGCGCCTCCCGTCCCTGCCTGCACGATCGCCGCGTTGGCCACAATCCGCCCATCCATCGCGTTTAACGTCGAAGAACTCGGCCTGGCTTGCCCGGCCGGATACACCACCAGGTAAGCCAGCGGTTTGCGCGGAATCACTGTAATATTCAACGAGTAAGCTGCCGCCGTGCCCGCAACATCGCAGCCGCTTTGCAGCACGGGAACACTCCGTACCGTCCCGGAAGCCACAAACGGCGGCCCAAACGCTCCACCCTTCCCTCCTTCCACTCGCGTGTCCACCACACGGCACGGCGACAGCGGCACAAAACGATATGGTCCACCCACCCTGCCCGGCTGTACTTCCGGCGGCGCCTCTCCGGCGTCCAGCCGCAAATTGTAGGCCCCTGTTGCCCTCATCCGGAACGATGACACCTCAATCCGGTACGTCCCGCTCATCGCCAGCCTGCGCGACCCGTTGGCTGGAATCCTTGCATTGAGCCCGGCGCCGCTATCGTCATCCTCGGCTTCCACTTTCCCCGTCGGCCCGATCAATAACAAGTACGGGTCGAAAGCCGCTGCCGTCAAGGTAATTGATATATACTGCCCCACCAGACCGTTAAAGGTGTACACATCCGTGTAGTAGGGCCCCTCCGGACTCAGACAATCGCTGCCGCTCAATGTTCCATCCGCCGATGATCCGGTGGTGATCGTTTGCGTCTGACAGGCCGGCCCCTGCCATGCTCCTCCTTCCGGCACACTGATCCCGAAAAACCACAGCAACACTGCCCCCTGAATAGCCTTGCTCAGATGCATCTCCCGTCTCTTCACCCTAGCAAAGTCCTCACACCCTGTTTTCTGCTTTCCGCGCGGTCACCAGAAAGTGGCCTTCGTCCTGAAACACAATCTCCTCAAACCCCGCTGCGCCTAATGCTCGCCGCATCCCTCGCTCCGTCTGGTACGATTCCAATCTTTGCCGCCGCAACGGATAGCGGAACACCCGCCCGCAAATCGTGAACCAACTCGTGTTCACCAGCCGGTACACTTCAAACGCCAGCCTCTTTGGTGAAGAGAGTGCCGAACCCCAGGACAGCATCCACAGTGGGTGCATCGTCACCCACAAAGTTCCCCCCGGGCGCAATACCCGCGCCATCTCCCGCAACGCCAGCGGAATATCCATATAAGGCAGCGCCACCCGCGAAAACACAAGATCAAAACTTCCGCCCTGGAACGGAAGCCTCTCCCCTTGCGACTGCGCCAGGTGAAATTGTCCCCCTAGCTTGCCTCCCAGCGCCAGCGCCTCCCGGTCCAGATCCACTCCAAATCCTTGTGCTCCCTTCATATCCATCGCCCGCAGCGTCTGCCCGGCGCCGCATCCAATGTCCAGGACCCGCCTGGCGCCCTTCGGAACCACCGGCAGAATCCGCCGCGTGTCCCCCGTGCTGTTCGCAATCCGATGTTCGCACAGGTGATACTCCATCTCACTCATGACATGCTCCTGCTTCAATTCCACCAGACAGTTCCTGCGTCAACAACATCGTCTGTATCGCTTGCCACATTATAGTGGCACAACAAACAGACCTGTAGTTTGTAAGATTTCTATTTCAAAAATCCGACCCAAGCGTTTGATTTGGTACACTCAATGCATTGACTTTGCTCCGCCAATGATGACGGCAGCCTGATGTAAGGTGCCCCCATCATTCTCCCCGTTCGGCGCTGCGATGGAGATCCGTGTATCAAAAGGAGGGATACGGTTCTTTGACCAGCCGCACTGTTCGCCTGTTTGCCGTGGCGTTCCCCGTTGTTGCCTACTTGTTCTACGCTATTGCTTTTTTCCTCTGGCAAGGCTACCCGCTCCCCTCGGTCCACGATGAGTTCAGCTATATCCTCGCTGCCGATACATTCTCCCATCTCCGCTTTGCCAATCCCACACCTCCCGCATGGCAGAGCTTCGAGTCGATTCATATCAATATGGTGCCGACCTACGTGTCGATGTACCCTCCGGCGCAGGGCCTCTTCCTCGCCATCGGCCAGATCCTGACCGGCCACCCCTGGTGGGGCGTTGTCCTTTCCGGCGCTCTGTTTCTCCTTGCCGCCGGCTGGGCTTTCCGAGCCTGGTTACCCGCGCCGTGGGCCTTTGCCGCCACTTTGGTCACCATGTGCTTTTTGATCGGAACCTATTGGACCATGAGCTATTGGGGAGGCAATGTCACAGCCCTGGGGGGAGCGCTCGTCCTCGGAGCCGTGGGCTATATCCGGACGCGCAACCAGGTTTCCGATTGGGTCTTTTGGGCTACTGGTTGTTCTCTGTTGATCTGCGCGCGCCCCTACTCAGGGGGCATCCTCATCCTTCTCTCCGTGGCGAAACTCATCCGTGTATTTCTTCTGCGGCGCCGCACCGAGCCGCAAGGCAGCCGTTCCTTTATCCGGGCCTTCTCCCTTGGCGCCATCCCCACCGCCGCCCTGGCAATCGTGTGGGTTGCCGCATACTGCCAAAGCACCACCGGAAAACCTTATATCTTCCCTTACTTCGAAAACATCCGCCAATACCAGATGCGGAGGGCGTTTCACTGGCAGAAGAATCGCACTCCGCCACCTTACCGCCACGCCTCTATGGAAAAGGTCTACCGCGGGCTGTTGCGCAAAGACATTCCACTGGACGAGCAGTACAGGGGCATGGCCGATAGCTTTGTCAATCTCTATGGAGGCAAACGCATCCTCGTGGCGGGCTTGTTGTTCCTCCCCTTTGCATGGGGGGGCGCATTCCGCTGGGTACTGCTTTCCACCGCAATTGGCTTCGCCGCCATCCTTTGCATCCCGTTTATCCACCCTCATTACTACGCCGCCTATTCCGCATTTCTCGTTCTTTCCTGGGTACAGGGTGTTCGTTCCTTCTTCGACCGCAGACTTTTGGGTCAGACCCTT
Source organism: uncultured Acidobacteriota bacterium (assembly GCA_937952345.1). Classification (GTDB taxonomy): domain Bacteria; phylum Acidobacteriota; class Terriglobia; order Bryobacterales; family Bryobacteraceae; genus CADEFT01. The sequence goes on along the minus strand of CALFYN010001055.1, from coordinate 1,123 downwards.
TCCCTGGTGGCCGTAAGTCTTCTAGCTGCCGTCCTTCTGTTGCAACTTGCCCGGAAGCCTTTCCGTCCGTTAGACACCCCCGCCTGGGCTTCGCAGCGTGACTCTCTCATCCGGAAACTCTCCTCCTCCGGGGAAAAGCATTTGATCCTGGTCGATTACGATGCCACCCACAATTTCCACAAGGAGTGGGTCTATAACCCCGCCGATTTCGCCTCCGCTCCCGTTCTCTGGGCCCGCTCGTGGACTCCCGACAAGAACGCAGCTCTGGCGCAAGCCTATCCCGATCGAAAACTCTGGGTGCTCCACCCGGACCGTTCCCTGGAGCTCCTACCCTACAACCCTGAAGGGAACCACTGAACAGGTAGGTACAGAACATGGCAAAACTGATCATTCAGATACCGTGCTACAACGAAGAGGCTACTCTCGGCATCGCCTTACGGGAACTGCCGCGCTCGGTGCCCGGTTTTGATCGTGTCGAGTGGCTCATCATTAATGACGGTTCCAAGGATCGCACCATCGAAGTGGCCAAGAGCTTCGGTGTCGATCACATTGTCGACCTGCACTACAATCGCGGCTTGGCACGCGCTTTCAGTGCCGGACTCGACGCCTGCCTGGCTCTCGGCGCCGATGTCATCGTCAATACCGACGCCGACAATCAGTATCAGGCCAGCGATATCCCTCGGCTCACTAAACCGATCCTCTCCGGCGACGCCGACATGGTCATCGGCGCCAGGCCCATCCTTTCCATCGACGAGTTCTCCCCGCTGAAGAAACTCCTCCAGCGCTTGGGGAGTTGGGTGGTGCGCAGCATCAGCGGCGCCGATGTCGCCGACGCGCCCAGCGGTTTCCGCGCGATTTCCCGCGATCTCGCCCTCCGCCTCAAAGTGTTCAACGGCTACACCTACACGCTCGAAACCATCATTCAGGCCTCCATGAGCGGTGCCCGCATCCTATCCGTTCCCATTCGCGTCAACGGCAAACTCCGCGAATCCCGCCTCATGCGCTCCATCCCACAGTACATCCGCGCTTCCCTCATCACGATGTTCCGCATTTACATCCTCTACCGCCCATTCCGCGTCTTCACCTTCCTTTCGTTTCTTCCCCTCTTGTTCGGCTCGATTCT
>CALFYN010001054.1 GCA_937952345.1 uncultured Acidobacteriota bacterium | reverse complement strand
TTTGCGGTACGGGGAGGGTGTCATGGGGCATTATGAGCTGCATGCCTTTGTGGTGATGCCGAATCATGTGCATGTTTTGTTGACGGCTTTGGTGGCAGTGCCCAAGTTACTGCGGTCGCTGAAGGGGATTACTGCTAAGCGGGGGAATCAGATCTTAGGTTTGACTGGGCAGGCGTTCTGGCAGGAGGAGAGCTTCGACCATGCCGTGCGGGATGGGCGGGAGTTTGATCGGATTCGAAGATATATCGAGGAGAATCCGGTGCGGGCTGGGTTGGTTGGATCGGCGGAGGCGTTTCGGTGGTCAAGCGCCTGGAAGGGTTGGGGAGAAGGCCAGCCGGGGGGCTGGCCGCGGGACAGGGGTCCCGCCCCACATCTATAGGATTCGGGTTACCACTTGGACCCAGCCGGGCTCGGAGAGCAGATCGGGGAATTTGGCGCGGCCGGCGGCAATGTGGGCGGAGCGGCCGTGGGCGTCGAGGGCTTCGCGGCTGGACCACTCTTCGATGAAAGTAAACTTCGTGGGGTCGTCGAGATCGACGAATAGATCGTAGCGGAGACAGCCTTCTTCTTTGCGCGTGGGCTCGACGAAGGATTCGAGGACTTCACGGAGAGCGGCTTCGAGTCCGGGTTTGGCGTGGATGTGTGCGACAACGTCGACTTTCATGGTTCGTTCCTTTGATCAGGGTTTCCAGCGTGCGAAGGTGATGGTTTCGTATGCGGACTGTTCGCCACGCTCGTAGAGCAGACCAATGTAGCCGCGCTTGAGAGAGATCAGATTCGAATATGCGGCGGGTCCGGGGTGCAGGGCTTTGAGCAGGTTCCAGGTCTTGCCGCCATCGCGGCTGATACGCACGGTCATGTTCTCGCGGCGCGTGCTGGCGGGGTTGGCGAACAGCAGAGCTTTGCCGTGACGGATGAGGCTGGCCTGGCAGACGGGCTCGATGAGGGCTTCGTCGAGGGTGGCTGGTTCGAAGGTGATGCCTCCGTCGCGGCTGCGGGCGATGGCGCGGCGGTTCTTGCCGGCGTAGCTGCGCATGTTGAAGAGGAGCGATCCATCGGGCAGTTCGGCGATGGCGGACTCGTTCATCTTGTCGCCGACGATGCCGCCGACTTTCCAGGTTGCGCCGTGATCGTCACTGTAGACGATGTGGGAATAGCGTGCGGTGGGGGAGCGGTAATGATCGCAGGGGATGACGAGGCGGCCGCTCTTGAGCTGAATGCCGTTGCCCGGGCCGGTGGCGTACCAACTCCAGCCTTTGGGCTTGACCTGATCAGTGATCTCGGTGGGTTTGGCCCAGGTAAGACCGTCGTCTTTGCTGTGCGTGACCCAGACGCGGCGGGATTCCTTGGAGGTACCGGCGAGGATTGCTTTCTCGGGATCCGTGGCGAGGTTGCTGGTGAGCAGCAGCCAGACGGTACCGGTTTTGCGGTCCAGCACGGGAGCGGGGTTGCCGATGACATCGGGGCCGAAGTCGGCGACGACGATAGTGCTGGACCACGTCTTGCCTTGATCGGTGCTGCGCTTCAAGAGGAGGTCGATGTTGCCGGTGTCGCTACGCTTTTCGCGGCGGCCTTCACAGAAGGCGAGGAGCGTGCCTTTCCTGGAGGCAATGATGGCGGGGATTCGGTAGGTGTGATAGCCGTCGTCGCCGGAGCGGAATACGGTGACTTGCGGATCATCGGCGGCGAAGGCCGAGGCAGCGAGGAACAGGAGGAGAAATCGGTGCATGGAATTATCGTAATGCGAGGGCGCGGCCGGCGAGTCCTTGGGGCGTGACGCCGAATTCGAGGAGGCGCGCGGGGTCGGCCGGGTCGGCGATCAAGAACGTGTGAAGCGGGCCGAAGAATTGCGAGAGCTCCTGCGGGGTGAATGTGGGCAACAGGAGTTGGAGGATACGCGGATCGAAATAGCGGAAGTAGAATGGGCGGCCGTCGGCGGTGGACATGAGCATGAGATTGCGCAGGTGCTTCGCCAGTTCGGGGACCGGGTGGGAGCAGGTGACAAAGGTGACCCAGGGCTTGCCCCAGCCTTCGCGGATGAGGCGCGGCAGCAGGGCTGAGGACGGAGTGAACTGGGCGAGGTAGACGGACGGAGGCTGCATCTGCTCGACGGCAAGGCCTTCGGAGAGGAATTGAAACGGCTCGCCGGAACCCATGAGGAAATGGGGCACGTGCTGCTCGATGCCCGCGTTGAGAAGCGCAAACAATGGCGAGGGAAGTTGTTTCAGATACTCGAGGACGCGCTGGTGTTCGGGGGCAAAGGCGAGGGATTCGATGCTGTGGATGCCGGTCTGTTCCTGGAATTTGGGGACGGCGAAGAGGACGGTGGAGCTACGGCGGTCGGCTTCTTCGGCGGATTCGGAGTAGATGCGGAAGCGGGTCTGTCCGGCGGAGACCTGATCGCCGTCGGCGAGGGGGCGCTCGGTAACGCGTTCGCCGTTGACCCAGGTGCCGTTGCTGGAATTGCAGTCGCGCAGCACAAGGCCGGACTGTGCGTATTCGATGAGGAAATGGAGACCGGAGAGGAAATTATCGTGCGGCAGCATGAGCTGCGCTTTGGCCGTTCTGCCAACGGACACGGATTCACCCGGGGAGAGTTCGACAGTGCGTCCGGCGAGCGGCCCATCCAGGATTTCGAACACCACGCGCATGGAGTCTATTGTCTCACTGCTTTTCCGTAACTTCGAGTACCTGATCGATTTTTGGGTTGGGGATTTTTTGGACGATGCCACTGGGCCAGAGAATTTCCACGGAGCGGACTTGCGTTTGCTGACCGAGGCCGAAGGTGAGAGCGAGTTCGCTTTGCGAGCAGTAGCTGGAACCGGAATGGACCGTGCGCCACTGGCGGCCGAAGGCGGTTTCGACGCGGACAGTGGCTCCGATGGCGCTGCGGTTTGATTTTGTGCCGGTGAGCTTCACGCGGAGCCAATGGGGCTTGGTGGCGATGTCGTTGCGGAGGAGCACGGCAGGGCCGTCGTTGTTCGTGATGATAAGGTCGAGGTCTCCGTCCTTGTCGTAGTCGGCGTAGGCGGCTCCGCGGGCGACGAGAGGCTTGAGGAAATCGGGGCCCGGGTTGGGGGCGTTGAATTGGCCCTTGCCGAGGTTGCGGAGCAGCAAGGGTGGCTGGCGGAACTTGACCTTGGGTTGGACGCGCTCAATCTCGGCATCGAGATGGCCGTTGGCGCAGAAGATGTCGAGGAGGCCGTCTAAATCAAAATCGAAGAAGAATGTTGCGAAGGTGAGATTGAGGAGGGAGAGGCGGCCGATGGTGGAGCGGGGGGCTTCATCGACGAACAGGCCATTGCCTTCGTTGTGATAGAGGCCGAGCATTTGATTGGAGAAGTTGCCTACGAGCAGATGGGGGCGGCCGGAACCATCGTAATCGGCGGCATCGGTGCCCATCGCGCCGCGGGCGGCGCCGTCTTCGCCGAAGGCTACTCCGGCGGTGAGTCCGGTTTCGGTGAACGTGCCGTTGCGGTTGTTACGGTAGAGCTTGTTGGGCTGAGTGTCGTTGGCAACGAAGATATCGGGCCAGGAGTCCATATCGAAGTCGAGGACGGCGATGCCGAGGGATTTGCTTTTGGGGTCGGCGACGCCGGCCTGCCGGCTTGCATCCTGGAACTTGCCGTTGCCAAGGTTGCGGTAAAGCTTCGGAGCAACGCCCTTGTAGGATTCGGGAGTGCAGTAAGATTTGGTGCTGCCATCGAGGGAACAGAAGAGGTCGAGCTTGGGGCTCCACTGGACGTAGTTGGCGACGAATAGATCGACGAGGCCGTCCTTGTTGTAGTCGAGCCAGGCGGCGCTGGTGGCGAAGTTGGCGTTCTGTATGCCGGCGGATTGCGTGGCGTCTTTGAATTTGCCGGCGCCTTCGTTGTGGAAGA